>NZ_CP144906.1:4765000-5065000 GCF_036699995.1 Clostridium beijerinckii
AATATTTCTCACCACCTTACTAATTTTGCTAGTCTTACTAAATATAATATCATAAAATCTACTGTGTTTGAATATAATTATTTAATTCAATTAAGATAATTAAAAATACTTTTAAAATATTTATAAAAACTTGACGATTAAATTACAATATAGCATTCATTATTAGGATCATATTCTTCTGTAATTTCGCCCCAATTTTCAATGATGCAATTTACTATTTCAGGATCATACATTATACCCTTATTTTTAATTATTTCATTCTTACATTCTTCATCGCTTATTAATTTTCTATAAGGTCTATTACTTTTCATAGCATCAATAGAATCACAAACTGCTATTATTCTAGATCCTAATGGTATCTCTTCCTTACATAATCCATTTGGATATCCTCTTCCATCCCATCTTTCATGATGATGTAGTACTATTTTTGAAATAATATCTAAGCTTTTTACTTTGCTTAATATTTTATACCCTATCTCTGGATGCTTCTTCATAAGCTCCCACTCTTGTATGTCAAGTTTACCTCTCTTATTTAAAACACTGTCAGGAACCCCAATCTTACCTATATCATGCAAATGTCCTGCAATGTGCAAAATCTCTAGCTCCTCATTCTTTATCCCTAAATACATACCAAGCTTATTAGCCATATTTCCAACTCTAGTAGAATGTCCAGCAGTATAAATATCTTTTGCATCTAGCGCTGCAACCATACTTTCTATTATATCGTGGTAAACTTCACTACTAAATAACATACTCATAATCATACCTCCTTAAATCAAATTAAAACGTCCTTTTATTAATTTAAACTTCTAAATTATACTTAATTTATTTAAATCATCTCTCATTGAAAACTATTATCAATTATATTATATCCTATTTTACTTATTAATCAACATTTAACTTTTATCATAATTTTATGCTAAATATGAATATTATCACTACATATCCTATTAAATTCTTACTTTTATCACTGCTATTTTTTAATAACAAAATTGCATAAAAATAAGGGGAGTTAAATTAACTTCCCTTAGCTTTTAAATAACAATATTTAATTATTTTCTAAACATTCTTATGATAAATTTTATAACTTCATTTACTACTATAACCATAAATGCTAACCCTAAAACTTTACTCCACATTATTACCGATAAAGCAACTGAACTAAAGAAAGTAGTAAATACTTGAGTAAATATTATTTGAGCTAATCCAGTTATAAATATTACTTGAATGGCTATCTTATTCTTAAAAAAGTTAGGAAATATGCTTTCTGCCCCAAATTCTCTGCAGTTAAATGCATTAAATAGTGCACTAAATGCAAATAATCCAAATAAAACAGTTTCCATCTCACTTGCAAATCCGCTTTTTTCTGTCGATGCTCCTAAAATATTGTACTTCATCTGTATAAGTAAAATTGATGTAACATATATTGCATTTAGTATTATTGAGGTGATCATACCTTTTGTAATTATACTTGAATTTCTATTTACAGGTTTTCTATTAAAAACATTCCTTCTAATTGGTTCTAAACCTAAAACCAGAGCCGGAGGCCCATCCATTATTATGTTAATCCATAATAATTGAATCGTAGTAAATGGCATTTCAAAATTTAATATTTGTGAAATTATTGCAACTAAAAATGCTATTATGTTTACAGTAATCTGAAATTGTATGAATCTTTGAAAATTTTCATACACGCCTCTTCCCCACTTTATTCCATCAATGATAGTAGTAAAATTATCATCTGTTAATATTATGTCTGCAGCACTTTTAGAAACTTCTGATCCAGAAATCCCCATAGCTATCCCAACGTCTGCCTTTGTTAATGCTGGTGCATCATTTATACCATCCCCAGTTACTCCAACTACTTCTCCATTGCTTTGAAGTGCTTCAACAATTCTCATTTTTGTCTCTGGCTTACTTCTAGCTACAATAGCTATATTTCTAATCTCGCTTCTTAATTCTTTATCATTTAAAGTATCAATATATGTAGCTTCTACTGCTTTTTTTCCACCTTTAAGCATTCCAAGTTCATTTCCTATTGCTATGGCTGTATTTATATTATCCCCAGTCAACATCTTAGTTTCAATTCCAGCTTTTTTAGCTGTTTCTATAGCCTTAGCTACATCTTCTCTTAGGGGATCTCTTATTGCCACAAAGCCACTAAATATTAGTCCGTTGTTTCCATCTAAGAGTTTAGGTTTTAAAATACTTATCTCACTTGTAATCGCAGCCTCTGCTTCTACATCTTCAATAATTCTAAATCCAAATCCTAGAATTCTCATAGATTTAGCCTGTAGTTTCTGTATTTCTTTTATTATTTCATTTTTTCTCTCTTTTGTAAGATCTATAAATTTATTATTTATGACTTCGCTAGTAGCATTTGATAACAGTATTTCAGGAGCTCCCTTTACGAGTACTACATTCATCCCTTTAATCTTCATAACAGTAGCCATGAATTTATTTTCAGAGTTAAATGGTATTTGATGAATTACTTCACTTTCTTTTCTTTCCTGCTTATAATCATATTCCTCTAGATACGAAAGTAGTGCACATTCTGTTGAATTACCTAAGTAATTTAACTTATCTCCCTCAAAACTTATATCAGCTGTTGAGTTTACAAGGCAATTTTTTACAAAATAATCATCTATATCGCTTTTATCATCAAAGAACTTTCCATTTAAATAGAGATTCTCTACAGTCATCCTATTCTCAGTTAGAGTACCTGTTTTATCTGAACAAATAACACTAACAGATCCTATAGTTTCACAAGCTTCCTTTTTTGTTACTAACGCATTAATCTTAGCCATCTTTTGCATTGTTATTGCTAATGTCATATTAATCATAGTTGGCAACCCTTCTGGCACCGCTGCAACTATTAAAGCAATACATACAACAAAAGCAGTTTTAACAGGATCTATAGAATTTAAAAACGATATTACTCCTGATGTATTTATATTTAAATTACCAGATAGAATCATTTTGGTGACCATAAATATAAACAGTAAACCTGCTATAACGCTTGATATTTTAGTAATTGTCTTACCCAAATCTCCCAATTTTCTTTGGAGAGGTGTTTCTTCTTCATCTCTTTGAAGAGTTTGAGCTATTTTACCCATTTCAGTATTATTACCAGTTGAAGTTACAACCATCGTCGCCCTACCGTAAGCAATTAAAGTTCCGCCAAATCCCATATTAATTTGCTTTGCTGGAATTGGATCCTGTATTTCTTTCTTTTCTTTTACTTGTATTTCCTCCATATTAACAATTGCTTGAGCATTTTTTGTAACATCTTCTGATTCACCAGTCAACATATCTTCCCTAACCTTTAAATCTATTGTCTCAATGAACCTTCCGTCTGCTGGTATCATGTCTCCTGTTTCAAGGTATATGATATCTCCTGGAACTAAATCATTTTTTCCTACTTGAGTTACTTTACCGTTTCTCAACACCTTTACAACAATATCTTCTGTCATTTTAGCCAGAGCTTCTGCTGCTTTTTTTGATTTTCCTTCTGTAATTATTCCAATAGTTATTCCAATTGCAACAGCACATACTATTCCAACTGAATCATAATATTCTCCGATGATCGCACTAACTAAAGCTGCTATCAAAAGAATAAGCATCATTGGCTCCAATAGCGCATTTTTTATTTCTTCAAATATATTTCCTTCTTTTTTATGAGTAAATTCATTTTTTCCATACTTCTCAGTTCTCTCTCTTATGGATGAATCATTTAGACCAATCTCTAAATCGACATCTAGTTCTTTTAAAACTGATTCTATATCTTTATTAAAATATTTCATTAATTAAACTCCTCTTATTAACATGTATCTCCTTCAAATATGATTCTAAAATCTTTCAGTATATTTTAACATAAAACATAGTCAATATTAAGTTAACTTATAATATCGACTTAGCTACTAGTTTATATTATTAATTATAACCCATTTTACTAGAACAGTATCAATTTTTAGATACTTTTGTTAATTAGCTTCTTTTTGCGCAAACATTCTTATTATATTTAATAACTCTCCCCCATAAGCTTCAATTTTTTTTGTTCCAACTCCTCTGATCTCCAACAATTCATCTAATGTTCTAGGTCTGCTATTAGATATTGCAATCAAGCTTGTATCTGAGAATATTATATAAGGCTTTATTTTATCCTTATATGCCCTATCTTTTCTCCAAGATTTTAAAGCTTCAAATAGCTCTTTATTTATTATAGGCTCTCTACTATCTAATATCTTAAATACAACTGATTCCTTACTCTTCAAAACCCTAATTGATCTGGAATTAAGTTTTAACATTGAATATGTGCCTTCTTTCAAATCAACGTATCCATCATCTAGTAATCTTTTTATCAACTCTTTTATAAATGTACTTCCATACTCCTTCATTATTCCGTATGTTGTAACTTTATCTAGATTATTTTGTATTATTTTAGGTCCCTTAAAACCTTTCAAAATATCCACAAGAACTGATATTCCATACTGTTCTTTTGTTCTAAAAACTGTTGACAAAATCATCTGACTCTCCTTCGTAAAATCTTTTAACTCGTCATCATTTAAACAGTTGCTGCATTTATTACAGTAATTCAGCTTCCGGTCATTTCCAAAATAATTCAATATATATTTTCTGTAGCATTCCTTTAAATTACAGTAATCAATCATAAATTGGAACTTTCTAAGCTGAATTTCTCTTCTATTCATGGAAGAACTTTTGTTTATAATATATTCCACTCTACTTATATCTTCTTCACAATAAAATAAGTAACACTCGCAGTTCTCTCCATCTCTTCCTCCTCTTCCTATCTCTTGATAATACGATTCTAAGTTTTGAGGAAAAGTAAAATGTACTATGAATCTAATATTTGACTTATCTATTCCCATTCCAAATGCATTTGTTGCAATAATTACATCCAAATTCTCATATAAAAACTCTTCTTGAAATCTTTCTTTCTCTTCATCTTTGAGTCCACCATGGTATTTACCAACATTAAATCCTAGGTCCTTTAAATAATAATATAAATTATCTACTTCGTTTCTTGACGCGCAGTATACAATACCAGATTCACCTTCATTTTTTCTAATTATATCCTTAACAGTTTCAATCTTATCTACTTCCTTAAGTATATTAAGGCTAAGATTTTCCCTATTAATATCGCCTTTATATATATAAGGTTTCTCTAATCCCAATAATTTAATTGAGTCTTCCCTAACTTCACTCGTTGCTGTTGCAGTAAACGCCGATATTATAGGTTTAGTTTTAAGGCTTTTGTAAAAATCTGATATTCCTAAATAACTCTGTCTAAAATCATGCCCCCACTGAGATACGCAATGAGCTTCATCTATAGCAATTTGACATATATGAAGATCTTTAATCAATTCTCTAAATATTTTGGATTCTAGCCTTTCTGGTGATATATATATTATCTTGTATTCCCCCATTGATGCTTCAATTAATATATTTCTTATAGTGTCCATATTCTGAGTACTATTTATATATGCTGCTTTAATCCCAGCCCCAACTAGATTGTCCACTTGGTCCTTCATAAGCGATATTAAAGGGGATATAACTATAGTTACACCTTGCATAATTATAGCTGGAATCTGGTAACAAATAGATTTTCCTGCCCCTGTAGGCATAAGACAAAAAGTATCTACACCACTTAAAATACTATTTATAATCTCGAATTGACCTCTTCTTAGAGTGTCAAATCCGTAGTATTTTTTTAAAGCATAAAATATCTTTTGTTTAGTATCCATCTTTGCTTCCCTTTCTCTTATATATAATAAATTCTACTTATAAATTTCTTTTTTAGCATATGAAATAAAATAACAACTCTAAAATACCATGACTACGTTTCATCAAGCAAGGAACTAGATTTGACTCGTAGTAAGCATATTAAACTAATATGCTGATGAGAAGAGAACTCAAATATGTGACTTGGTGTAAATCTCTTACTCAGCAAGTGTGTGCAAGTCGAGCTCCCCATGTCTGAAAACAGACTTGGAAAATGAATTTGTTATTTTTTTGATTATACCTTAATACTAGTATATACCACATAATTAAAATCTTAAACATAAAATGATTATCTCCAAATTAACCCACATAATAACTCAAATAATTCTAATAAATTCTTTGGATTTTTTCCTGTTAATTTTTTTATTTTTTCTAGTCTATAATTTAAAGTATTTCTATGTATATTTAGCCTATTAGCTACATTACCAATATCACCATTTTCTTCAATATATGCCTGCACAGTTTGAATAAGTTCTAACTTATTCCCTGCCTTATCAAGATTTGACATCATTGATACCAAAGGTAGCTTATTATCATGCGATAACTTTATAAAAAATCTCAGTTCGTCATAGCTATAAAGTAAACTTGACGGCTTTATCTTTACACCAAATTCCATTGCCAATTCTGCACTTTCTAATGAAATAGCTGCAACATCTTCCATTGCTCCAATGCCTATTCTCTTTACGTCTTTATTGGTCTTCAAGTTCTCTAGTAATCCATTATATAAGTCTTTAGATGTAACAAAAAATGCTATTCTATTATCAACCTCGCTATAATTTGAATACTTCTGATATAATATTTTAAAACTTCTAGAGTTTATATTTCCATCTACAAGAATAACTCTGAATTTTTTCGTAAGGTCTATTCCATAACTTTTAGCTCTTTGATGGAAACTTTCATCATATTTTGTCTTTCTATGAGCTAGCTCATTATAAAATTTCTGCATACTCAATCTTTTGTTCTGAATTTCCTCGTCTGCTTTAGATTGTTCTATTAACAAAACTGCTGTTACGCGAACAAGTTTACTAAATCTTCTTACCTCATCAGGATGCCCAGTTATCCCGATCACACCTATTACTTTATCATTGATAATAATCGGTTCATTAACTCCAGGTTTCATCCTGTCATATTCTTCATACACTTCATTTATTTGTTGATTATCTATAGCTTTCCGAGCACCTTCATGCAAATTCCCAATCCTCTTAATATCTCCACTGCCTATGATCATTCCACTTTCATCCATAACATTTATGTTATAAGGAATTACATTCATCATTTCTAAAACAATTTTTTGTGCTATGGTTTTAGATAACGTCATATCAACCATCCCTTTCTAATCTATAATTATATTATAAGAATTCAAAGCTATAATTAGTATAGTATCTATTGCAAAATATAAATCTAATTCTTAATTTTTTTTATCTACAAAGATAACCCAACTATAATCTACACTTATGCGTATAGATCACCGAAATGAATAATATACTTATGTTCCAGTTTCTAGGTAATTCTGATGGGTGATTCTAAGGCTATAAAGTTGCACCCAAAGTGCTAGCCTCAAAGAACAAGCGCTCACAGAGAAAGTTCGAAGAACGAAATATAAAATGCCCACAGGGAAAGTTCTGCTTACCAAATGTAAAATTTGGAGCATCACTTTTCTATTCTCACTTTTTGAACTAGCACATTTGGAACAACTTATAGCCAAAGAATCACATCCATCAAAATTACCAATGAAACATTCCACAAAAATATATTACTCATTCCTAGTTGGAAGATACTCATGGTTTAAGCATAGTTTATGATTGTGTTATCTATATACAATACCTATTATTATACTTTTTAACACTAAAACAAAGCTAACTATATAATAATTAGATCATAAAGCCAAAGTAATATCTACATTATCATCATATATAAATTAAAAGTGCGTCTTAAAATAAAACGCACTTTTAATATTATACTTATATTAGATTAATTACAGTAGATTCATAAGCCTAACTATATTTTCAGCAGTCTTTTCAATATTCTCCTGACCTTTTACCAGAGCTTCTTCTAATGAAGTTGCCCCCTTAGTTATTCCAAATATTGAATCTATTCCACTTTCATATAGAACTTCTATATCTTCACCAACTCTTCCTGCTAATGCAATTACAGGCTTATTATGTTTTTTAGCAATTGTAGCAACACCTAAAGGTGTCTTACCGTATTGAGTTTGAAAATCTATGCTTCCTTCTCCAGTCCATACCATGTCTGCTTCTTTAACTTTTTCTTCTAATGAAGCATATTCTATCACCATTTCAATACCTTTTTTTAGAGTTCCATTTAGAAATGCCATAAGTCCAGCTCCAAGTCCTCCAGCTGCTCCAGCTCCCGGTTCATTTAAAACATCTTTTCCCAATTCTTTTTTTATTACGTCTGCATAATGTCTTAAATTATTATCCAATAGTTCTATCATTTCCTGTGTTGCTCCCTTTTGTGGTCCAAATACATTTGAAGCTCCTTTTTCACCACAAAGAGGATTATTAACATCACAGGCTACCTCAATTACAACATCTTTTAATCTTGGGTCAAAATTATCTAAATCTAAACTATTTAGTTTTCCTAATTCTCCACCACCAAGAGCTAATTCATTGCCTTTATCATCTAATAGTCTTCCTCCAAGTGCCTGTATAACTCCTGCTCCACCATCATTAGTAGCACTTCCGCCAATACCTATTAACAGTTTTTTTACACCTCTATCTAAACATGCTTTTATAAGTTGTCCAGTACCATAAGTTGTAGTTAGTAAAGGATTCCTCTGATCTGGTGGTACTAAATGTATTCCACTTGCACTGGCCATTTCCAATATTCCTATTTCTTTATCTCCCAAAATACCATACTGTGCTTCTACTTCATTACCAAGAGGCCCCATTACCTTTAATGAATATATTTCTCCATTAGTAGCATCTACTAATGACTGCATAGTTCCTTCTCCACCATCAGCCATAGGCACATGTAAGCATTTTATATTACCGTTTGCTTTTTTTATTCCTCTCTCCATTGCCTCGCAGGCTTCTTTTGCTGTCATGCTCTCTTTAAAAGAATCAGGTGCTAATACAATAACTAAATCTTTTTTCATTTTCAACGCTCCTAACTAAATTTTTATATTTTGTGAGATTAATAAATTGAATTAACTTTACTTATACTTATCTTATTATTTTATAAAACCGTATATTATTATTGATACGATAACCATAGATCCTCCAACTATAGATTCATATGGCATTAATTTCATACGTTCCTTTATATTCATTTTTACTGCATCTGCTGATGCATGGAAGAAGTTACCATGAGGTAGATGATCGATAACTACAGCTCCTGTATTGATCATAATTGCTGCACTTAAAGGTGCGACACCAACAGCTAGTATTGCTTTCGCAAAAGTTCCTGTTGCCACAATTGCACCTGTAGATGTTGAAGCCGTAGCTGCTGCCATCAATATACCTGATATAGGTGCTAAAAATACTCCTGAAATACCTGTTTGTTGAATGCAATATACTACTGCGTCACTTAAATTTGATTTAGAAATGATGCCCGCTATTGCTCCAGCACCAATTAATATCATTACAGTTGGTGTCATTCTATTTAATCCTGATGTTGTATACTCAAGAATCTTACTACGTTGTCCCATTGCAAACAATCCAATTAATCCTGCTATAGGCAATATATACATTGCATCTATTTGAATAGTTGCTAAGAATTTCAGATGCAACATATTCGCTATAGGATTAAGTGCTAATAATATTACGGCAACTATTGGCGCTACCATCGCCTTTCCAAAGCTTGGCTTTACCTTATTATCCACTCTAACTGGTATTTCTGACTCTTTAATCATTTCCCCTTTTTTACTAATTAATGTCGCAACAAAATATGTAACTATAAGTCCAATTACTGCTGGTATAAATGCTCCTATCATAACTTGTGCTAATTCAACATTAAATCCTTTAGCTACCGCAATTGTATTAGGATTTGGAGAAATTATATTTCCAGCTTTACCTCCTCCTATCATAGCTAAAAGTATAGACGACTTAGTGATTCCAACTTTTTTAGCTACAGGAAGTGCTATAGGTGCAACTATAATAACTGTAACCGGTATGAAAACTCCAACCGCTGTGATTATCATGCTTGATAGTGCAATTGCTAAGAGAACCTTTTTCTCTCCAAATTTTTCTACTATAGTCTCAGCAATTTTCTCTGCTGCTCCAGATTCAATTAGTACACCTGCAAGCACTCCTGCTGCAATTACACGAACAACTGCTCCCATTACGCTATTCGTGCCTTCAATGATAGCTTGTGCTGTATTAGCTAAGCTTGCTCCACCAATTAATCCGCCTATAACAGCTCCTCCAAAAAGTGCATATACAGGATTCACTTTCTTTAAAATTAGTATTATAGCGATTACTAATCCAATAATCGCTCCACTCCAATGAATAACTGCCATTATATTTCCTCCTCAAATTTAATAATTATACAAATTTATCCTTTATTATACCGTGTAAGCGAGTTAACGTTTACTAACATATACATAATAATATATTTAGTACGCCCTTGATATTGTTTACTTGACTTTTTTTTTTGTGTATTTGAACAATAAACTTCATAATTCAAATCTTATATGCTACTTTACTAGTTGAATTTTGATACTACACACAACTTTTAACAATCTATACTTTGTTCAATAAAAATGCCACTGTAGCTAGTCTTTCTTCATAAATTTAATATTATTAAACTATGAAAGTCTGCCTTTTAAAAGTATAATCGTAACTATTCTAACTGTTTTACTTCTTCAATTTATTTAATCTATTGTGCATTATAACAATAATTCAAAAATTAAAAGCTGCCGACATTTTGCCAGCAGCCTTAGAATAGAATAACCAAATTCAAATTAATTCCGTTATCTCCAAATTTAAATTATCTTAAATTTCTATTTAAACATATCTTTAAATAATCTACTTTCTTTTACATCTTGAGTTACTTTAGCCAAGTTACTAGTATCTCCAATTAAAATGGCTCCACATAAACGATTGTTTGCAAAATAATATTTTGTATATGTCTTTTTGACTGGATCTTTAAATTCAACTGTTTTATATTGAATTTCTGGGTTCTTACCATTGTCACCAATTGCATACAGTGAAGTATTAGCTCCATTAAATGTTAATGCCGCATCTACTGTCTCATAAGTTAATGAGTCTCCCGCTGCATTAGCACCTGCTACTCTTCCCATTTCTAGAGCTTGTGGCCATATTCCATAATTTATTCCATTATATTCTGCACAATCTCCACATGCATAAATATCAGAAACATTAGTCTCCATTTTTTCATTTACTATTATTGCTCTATTAACATCAATTCCTGCTTCCTGAGCTATTTTAGAATTAGGCACAATACCACAAGATATAACAACTAAATCAGCTGCAATAACTTCTCCTCCATTAATTCTAACTCCAGTAACTGAATCTTCACCCTCTATTTCATCAATTTTTACACCTAATCTCACATCAATTCCTTTACCTTTAATTATTTCTTCAAGGAATTTTCCGCCTTCATAATCTAATTGACGTCCCATTAATTTATCAGCAAGCTCTAATACTGTAACTTTGCATTTTGCTTTTGTTAATTCCCATGCAGCCTCAAGTCCTAGAACTCCTCCACCTATTACAACTGCATTTTTTACCTTTGGCAACAATTCTGTAATTTTATCTGTATCGGAAATTCTACGAATTGCTATAACTTCCTTCTTATCTTTTCCTGAAATTGGTGGAACAAAGCATTCAGCTCCTAAAGCATATATACATTTATCATACTTTAATTTAATTCCATCTTTAAACACTGCCTCTTTATCTTTAGTATTTATTTCAATTAATTCTCTATCAAGAACATTTGTAATATTATTTTCTTTATACCAAGCTTCATCATGAACTGCAATTTGTTTTGAATTAAATCTAGCTATCATTGACTTTGTAAGCATTGGACGATTATAACCTAGCACATTTTCATTAGAAACTAATACTATAGAACAAGTTTCATTTCTTTCTCTTATGGCCGTTGCAGCGCTTATACCTGCCGCTCCATTTCCAAGAATTAGATAAATATCATTTGTATTATTTTTATAATTGCTATCATCTATTTCAACCGGTACGAAGTTTTCCTTTCCTACACCACAAACTGGACATATTTCAAGACTTGAATCAAATATTTCTCCACATACTAAACATTTTACTAATGTCCTTTTGGCTGACTTTTTCTTTGGATTCTCTTTATTTTGAAGTATACATCCAAAATTATACCCGTAGTCATAAGCCTCACTTAATTCACTATCACTAGGCTTAAATTTAATTCTGAACCCATCATCTACAACCTTCATCCTAAGTTGTTTCAATCTTTCTATAATGTGTGGAACTCCTTCACCACTCCATCCATAACTTCCAAAAGCACTAGCAAGTTTTCCTCCGTGTGTTCTAGCAAACATCTTTATAGTTAAATCCCAAATTGGCTCTAAAGCCTCACCAACTATAGTAGGTGTTCCAAATAAAATACCATCAGCAAATCCTAATTCCTCAATTACTTTTTCCTTATCATCTTCTACTAAATCGTATGATCTTACATCTATATCTCCGCTATCTTTAATACCTTCTGATATTTTACCAGCTAGCTCCTTAGTATATCCATACGCACTAACATAAGGTATAATTACAGTTTTTCTTGGGTTAGGATTAACTACAGTACACCATTCTTTATAAAGTTCCATGATTTCGTCAATTCTACAATCTATAACTGGACCATGCCCCGTACATATCATATCAATATCTAAATCTTTAATTCTATCCAATGCTTTAACCATATATGGCGTCTTAAAAGGCCCAATAATACAATCAAAGTAATATTTAGTAGCTCTTAGGTAGCCCTCATTATCTTTAACCTTACTCAATAGTATTTCATCAAAACTATAGTGAGACCCAAACGAGTCACAAGTTATCAGGGTTTTATCCTCTTCAATATATGTATACATTGTATCTGGCCAATGTAAATTAGGCAAAAACATGAAACGTAATGTTTTATTTCCCAATTCTAAAGTATCATTTTCCTTTACTGTTATGCTATAAAAATCACGATTTACAATATTCTTTAGAAATCCTATAGCAACTTGTGTCCCAACTATTTTAATATTAGGATTTATTTCAATAAGTTTTTCTATACTCCCCGCGTGATCAGGTTCTGTATGATTTACTACAATATAATCAATATCATTAATATCAACTAATTTATTTAATGCACTTAAATACCCATCCCAAAATTTAGCTTTGGCAGTTTCAAATAATACAGTTTTTTCACCTGTTTTAAGTAAGTAGGAATTATAAGATGTTCCAAACTCTGTCTCCATAACTATATCGAATACTTTTAGATTAGGATCTAAAACTCCTGTCCAATAAAAATTCTTTTTTAATTCTAATATTTCCATATAAAATTCCTCCCTATAACTTTCATCTATATGAAAATATTATACCTTTTTTTATAGTAAAACTGTATCAAATACTAGAAAATTATTATAATTCACAATTAATAAATCTTTTTTATAGGAAATAATAAGAGTTTAAAAGGTATGATTCATTATATTTTACAGCCATCTTAAACAATTTATTTTTTATTAATTTTATTGAAACTTTGCCATTTTTATAATCTTCAATGCTTTTTAAAAAGTTCATTTTCTCTTTATCATCTGCTAAATTCTTAAAATATCCCCATACATGTAATGCAGTATTTATTGAATTCCCAATTGTTATTTCCTCTTCCATAGCATCTTCAATGTAATTATAAAACTCAACTGATGGATACTGAGTTTTATCTTTAAGTAACTTCCTTATTTCTAAGTAATTTGAAGGAGAATTCTCTAAAACCTTGTATTTATATCTTCCCCATTCTTCCTCAAGTTTTTTTATTTTGCTATTTTCATCTATAGAATTTATACACTTTACAGCTGAAAGATTTTTATCCTTAACTTCAAGCATTATATCTATATCTTGCCCTTTTAAACTTTCATAGAACTCTATAAACTTACTAATTTTTATCGTATTTGAATGAGAACCTGCCTTTTTCAAAGGGTCTTGCTGAGAATAATGTATTTTCTGCCTTCCATCTTTCTCTTTCCATGTTTTATTACACTCACTTATCCAATATGAATCGCTTTTTTCTCTATCATAACAATTTATATCATTATGAAGATTATCAAAAACAACTGGAATATTTAGTTCATTTCCTATTTTAAGAACATCATTTATATTGTACGATTTATCATCATTTTCAATAACCAGTCTTTCTTTTACTTGATCATTTAATCGTTTATAATTATCTGCGAATCTGTTTATCGCCTGCTCTTTATCATTATAAACTCCACCGATATGCAATATAATTTTATGATTTGCTCCAACTCCCAAGTTATCTAAAACTTTAACATGATAATTCAAATCTTCAATAGCTCTCTTTACAACATCATCATTAGGAGAATTAAGTACTGTATATTGCCCTGGATGCATAGATACCCTTATATCATTATCCATAATCTTTCTACCTATTTCCGCAAATTCTTGCGAAAATATATTCCACCATGATAATTGGTTCAAATGACTGGATCCGAATGGTATTAAGTCTGAACTAATCCTAAAAAGCTTTATATTATTCTTTATATTATATTCAATTATATTTTTAAGAGATTTCAAATTATACGATATTATTTCCAATAACTTTTCTTCAGTTAAACTCTTCGCTGTGCAGCTTTTTAAATTAGTATCTGGAACTCCTATTGTTAAGCACGCATATCCTATACTCATTATTTAATCTCCTTTTCTAAGAATCATAGTTACTCATACCTTTGCCTTAGTAGTATTTTCTAAACAAAGTCTAACCCCATTCTCTAACTTGTCATTTTAAAATATGATAACTAAAATTAGGACTTATTACAATAAGTCCTAATAAAATAACAATTACATATTAATTTTTATTTAGATTTTCCTTATTTAAAAGCAGGAATCCAAAATTATAACCATAATCATAAGCATCACTTAACTCACTCTCACTTGGTTTAAATTTAACACGGAATCCTTCATCAACAACCTTCATTCTAAGTTGCTTTAGTCTTTCTATAATATGAGGAACAGCTTCCCCACTCCATCCATAACTTCCAAAAGCACTTGCTAGCTTATTACCATGAGTTCTTGCAAAGATTGAAGTAGTTAAATCCCATATTGGCTTTAGAGCCTCACCTACTATTGTTGGAGATCCGAAAAGAATCCCATCTGCAAATTCAAGTTCTTCAAGTACCTTTGCTTGATCTGCTGTTTCCATATCATAAGTTCTAACATCAATATCACCACTAGCTTCAATTCCCTCAGCTATTTTATGCGCCAATTCTCTTGTATATCCATAAGCGCTTACATATGGTATGATTACTGTCTTTCTAGGGTTTGGATTTGAAACATTAGACCATTTCTTATAATATTCCATAATCTCGTCTATTCTACAATCAAGAACTGGACCATGCCCTGTACAAATCATATCAATTTCTAAATCTTTAATCCTATCTAATGCTTTAATCATGAATGGATTCTTAAAAGGCCCAATGATGCAATCAAAATAATACTTAAGAGCTCTTAAATATCCTTCATTATCTGTAAGCTTACTTAGTAGAATTCCATCAAAACTATAATGAGAACCAAATGAATCACAAGTAACTAATGTCTTATCTTCTTCAATATAAGTATACATTGTATCAGGCCAATGTAAATTTGGTACTGACATAAAACGTAAAGTTTTGTCACCCAAGCTTAAAGTTTCATTTTCTTTAACTATTATTCCATTAAATTCTCTGTTAACAATATTCTTCAAGAATCCTATAGCAACTTGGCTTCCAATAATCTTAATATTAGGATTCATTTCAATAAGTTTTTCTATACTTCCTGCATGATCTGGCTCAGTATGGTTTACTACAATATAGTCAATATCCTTAATATCAACTAACTTATTTAGCGCCTTTA
Organism: Clostridium beijerinckii; assembly: GCF_036699995.1. Lineage (NCBI taxonomy): Bacteria > Bacillati > Bacillota > Clostridia > Eubacteriales > Clostridiaceae > Clostridium > Clostridium beijerinckii. Next base: position 4,780,870 of record NZ_CP144906.1, read on the forward strand.
AATATCCATCTAAGAACTTAGCCTTTGCAGTTTCAAATAATACTGTTTTTTCACTTGTTTTAAGTAAATAAGAATTATAAGAAGTTCCAAATTCTGTTTCCATGATAATATCAAATACCCTTAAATTAGCATCTAATACTCCTGTCCAGTATAAATTTTTTTTCAATTCTAATATCTCCATGTAAAAATCCCTCCCTAGATATATTTCGTCCAAATTAGAACATTATACACCTTTTTTGTATAACAAACAATTAATAGTACCTTTAACATCTTTATACTAATGTATTTTGCCATATATATTATATATAAATTCTTACATATTTTCATAAAAACATATAAGATATTGCTTGTTTCGTTAATTCAGTATACATTTATAAATTCCAAGCATACTCACATACTATTTTACTTATTCCTCTACAAATGTTGTTTATATATATCTGAAAATTCAATATTTATTTTTTCTACACGAGTATTGATTATATTATTACTTATATCAACTTTTTCTTTGCTTTTATTTAATACCTTTACCGGAAGCTTAATCGTAAATTTGGTTCCTACCCCATATTTACTTTCCACCGATATCGTGCCATCATGCATCTCTACAAGAGACTTTACAAGGGACAATCCAATTCCACTGCCTTCATAATTTCTTGTAAAAGATTTATCCACCTGCCTAAATCTATCAAAAATAATATCAACTTTTTCTTCTGGGATTCCTATGCCTGTATCTTCTACAGACAAGGTTATATATTCTTCTCCATCAAATATGTTTACAAATATACTTCCATTATCGTCTGTAAACTTTATGCAATTAGAGAGTAAGTTTAACATAATTCTTTCAATCTTATCAGGATCACAAGCAATAATTTTTTCTTCAACATCCGTATCAAATATAAGGTTTATATTGTTATTACTTATATAACTAGCTACTGACAGAGTAATTTCTTCTATGACACTGACAATGTTACAATTAATCATATCAATCTGAAAATGTCCTGCATCTAATTTAGTTGAATCAATTAAATTATTTATTAAACGAAGTAGCCTGAAACAATTTTGTCTTTCAATATCTATATTATTAATTATTTTTCCTTTGTCAATCGGTTTTTCTTTATCTAAAAGATCTCTTTTTAGAATTTGTATCACACCTAGTATTATATTAAGTGGTGTTCTCAATTCGTGAGAAATATTAGCAAAAAATTCAGTTCTTAATTTCTCTAATTCTAAAGCCTCTTCTTTTGATTTTAATTCAGTATTTTTTCTTTCAGTTATGTCTCTTACAGTTGCAATAATAACCTTCTGCTCATTAAATATTATTGCACGACTATTACTCTCAACCCAAAACTCTTTATGATTTTTATCTATTGAAATAGCTTCAAGTGTTACTGGAGTATTGATTTTATTTTTCTTTCTATCATTAATCAATTTGAGTATATCATCATATATGTACGGTGAATTTTTTGAAATAATATCTTTTATGCTCATACCAATTAGTTCATCAGATAGATATCCATATAGCCTATTAGCAGTATCATTAACGTTAACTATAATCCCATTAAAATCATGAATCAATATTGCATCACTTACCGAATTAAAAATAGTGCTTAAGTAAACTTCACTCTTCTTTAATTTTTTATTTGTTCGCTTTAACTCGTCTATAAGCTTAATATTTTTCATTTTCAATTCATATGTCTCCAAGGCCCTTTTTACAGAAATCAACAACTCATCTGCCTCTAATGGTTTTAAAAGAAATTTATAAATATGCCCTTCATTAATTGAATCAATAATATCTTTCACATCCATGAATCCAGTTAAAATAATACGAATTGCATTTGGAACAATAGATATTGTTTGCTTTAATAATTCAACCCCTGTCATTCCTGGCATGCGCTGATCTGAGATAATCAAATCGATTTTTTTAGAACATGATTCATCTTTAAGTATATTTAACGCTTCAAACCCATTTTCTGCTTTAATTACATCATACTCTTCTTCTAAGAGTCTTGTTAAAGCCTCAAGATTTGCTAGTTCATCATCAATTAATAGTATTGTATATTTTTTATCTTTATTACCATCTGTTTTATTAAGTTCTCTAAGCTTGTCCTTATTTATAACAAATTTCATTTATCTTCTCCTTACTGAAATTAAAATATGATCTTAGATTATGGTGCCTTATTGATTTTATTATTAATATCTTTAGTAAGGAATATGAATAGTTATAGTTGAACCTTCCCCCACCTTAGATTCCACATCAATACTTCCATTGTGTTTTTCAATAATGCCATATGATATAGACATACCTAACCCTGTTCCTTGTCCCATTGGTTTAGTTGTAAAAAATGGTTCAAATATTCTTGATATTGTATCTTTAGTCATACCACACCCATTATCACAAAATTCGATTATAATTTCTTTGTTATTGTCAAAAACGCTTATTACTATTAATCCATTATTCTCATATACTAAGTCATTTTGCTTCTCAACTATAGCATGACACGCATTTACAATTATATTTAAAAATACCTGATTTAATTGTGAAGGATAGCACACTATCTTCTTATTAGTTTGAAAGTTCTTAATAAATTTAATTTGTTTAGTATATTGAGTTTTAACTAACCTTATTGTTGTTTCCAAAGCTTCTGAAACATCTATCTCCTTTTTAATTGCCTCATCAAGCCTAGAGAATAATCTTAAATCGTTAACTATAGTTGTTACTTGATTAGATCCATCTAGAATATTAATTATTGATTTAAAAAATTTATTGAAATATTGTTCAAAAAAATTTAACACATCATCATCCGCATTATCCAATAATTCCATAAGTTCCTCTTTAAAATTGTATAAATCCATATCCAGAACTTTTGAACTTAAATATATATAATTAATGGGATTATTAATTTCATGTGCTACCCCTGCTACTAAAGTGCCAAGACTAGCCATCTTTTCTGACTGAATCAATTTTGCTTGAGCTGATTTGAGCTTATTATGTTGTTCTTCTAATTCAGCAAGAGTCTGCATAAGTTGTTTTGTTCTTTCATTAACTTTATCTTCGAGTTCATCATTAACGCGTTTCAACTCTTCGCTAATTTTTTTACGTTCTGTGATATCATTCCAAACGAATATTATGCATTCTATACAGTCAATTTCAATTATTTCCGTTGAAAATAATCCAACTCTAACTTCTCCATATTTAGTATTCCAAGTTATCTCTTCATTACGCAACATGCCTCCACTATCTAATATTTGAATCACCTTCAAATGATGTTCTTCATTTTCCCACAAGTTAAACTCATCAGAATAATGACCAATTATATCTTCACGTTTATATCCAAAAGTGCGTAAAAACGCTTGATTTACTTCAATGTATAGTTTATCGCTAAGCCTTACAATGGCAATTACATCAGCGCTATAATTAAATGCTTTATTGAATTTCTCTTCTGAAGATTTGAGTTCATTTATTGCTTCATTCCTCTGCTGAATCATATTATATAAATTTTGAGCCATATTATTAAATTTAATAGCCAATTCCCCTATTTCATCTCTCGAATTAATGAACAATCTGTGAGTTAAGTTCCCATTTGATATCTCATCAGTTCCTATACTTAACTCATATATCGACTTGGTAACAATACGAGAAACAATACTAATCGCTAACCAAATAAGTAAAACCATTACCAGAATTCTTATGATTGTTGCAATTATGTAATTTTCAATAACTCTTGATTTATAATATCTTGTAATACCTATAGTGATCTCGCCTATTGGTATTTCATCTTTCAAAACATTAACTTTCCTTATAATCAAATTTTGCTCAGAATATATATCATCCTCTTTATACTTATTATATATTTCTCCATTACCTTTAGCTTTAACTTGAATATAACCAATTTCCTCATCCTCAAATAATGCATCACTAATTTCTTTAATTCCTACAATATTCAAATTCCAAATTGGATCTTGATAGCTTAGTGCGGCTAACCTAGTTATTGTTTCGACTTTCTGCAATAAATCCCTATTTATTCCTACAACTAGTATTATTATTCTTATTATTTCAAATATTAACATAGTAATTATAACTACTGTTAATGTTGAAATTGTAAATCTACGCTTAATCTTCATATTCCTAAATTTCTTTTTTATGCTCATAACTTAACCCTTATTTATCCATATGATTTAATACTGGAATATACTCTTTACTTCCAAATAGATCTTCATACTTAAATCGTGAAATATTATCCTTTGAAATTATAGGCACACACGGACCACTTTGGAATGGAAAATCTATTCCTGCCTTTTCTCCATTTAAAATTCTTACAATCATATCTAGTGCTATTCTGCATTGTTGAATAGTTTGATCTGATGGAGAAGCTAAGACAGCTCCCTTTTCTATTAAATTGAAAACATCACTTGTCATGTATGTTGATACAATTCTCATATTTTTAAATTTTTCCTTATGTTTGGCAATAAATTTTTCAGCTTCAATCACTGCTGGAGCACAACCAACTAAATAATCATAATCATCATTATTTTCTAAAACACTTGTTATATGTAATCGCTGCACATCAGGTCTAGTGTCTCCATAAAAAGGATTGCTAATATCTATCTTTTGATCATTTTTCTTTAACCTTGAAACTGCATCTTTAAAACCATTCAATGTATCTGCTGCCCATCCTGATTCTTTTGGCCCAGGAAAAAATGCAATTTTTATATCTTTCCCCGCTGAATCTTCAACTAAATACTCTCCTGCTTTATATCCCATATCATAATAGGAAACTATTGCTTTTGCGCTAATATCAGGAGTATTAATATCATTTACTAGTGCAACAATAGGCTTATTATTATGAACAATGCTCTCTACATCTGAATTAAATTTTTTATTATCTAATGCAGCAAACACTATTCCATCAATTTTATCATCCTCTGCTAAATCCATTAGCTCCTCTTTTTGATTTCCAAACTCTATATATCCCCCAACTGCGTATAACTTTACCTTCACTCCTAATTCCTTTGCATAATTTATTATTCCATAATTCGCTGAGACCCAATATTGATCTTCAAAATGAGGTAGCAAAACGCCTATTGTATATTCTTTCTTAGGCTTAATATGCCTCCACTTTTCTTTTACAACGCCTCTAAGATCACCCTCTTTACTATTTGAAGCAGCATCAATATTATAATAGCTATTTACTATTAATTTTTTTCTAGCTATTTGTGTCAAAATTCTATCATCATTTGTTTCTACTGTAGTTATGCTCTTCGATACTCGTTCTCTTTCCACGTATTTTTCTTTTTCTTTTCTGACAATATCATTAGATCTTATGTTTTTGTGATTTTCTATATATACTAATCCCAATATAAATACTACTGACGTTATCAAAATTGATAGTCCTAACCTTCTATTGATATATTTCCCAAATTTCGTAGCAAAGCACATCCTTACTTTCAAGCTCTATATGGAGATTATATGAAGTATTACTTTAATCGCCATTAAACTCCATTAAACTTGCTATTCTACTATAATCTTTATGCTATCTTAAGTTTAATTTTTTTACTATAATTTGTCAAAACATACTATGTGACAATATTCTGCAAAATATATTCTATACTTAATCTAAATAAGAATAAAATAAAAGCACCATACCAGAAATTCCAGTAAACAGTGCCTTTAAAATACTATATATTTAATAGTTAGATTTTAATAAATTCATTTTTTAATTCTCTAGCGGCTGCAGTAATATCTTTCTTAGCTATAATAGCAGAAACTATTGCAAGTCCATCAATTCCTATTCCTTCGAAATCCTTAACTCTATCCTTATTTATTCCACCTATTACAACTATAGGTATAGATACATTTTCTCTAATTTTTCTTAATTCATCCATACTAGTTGAATCTGCGTCTTTTTTAGTACCAGTTGAATACATCGCACCAACTCCTAAATAATCAGCTCCATTTTTTTCTGCTTCAAGAGCTTCATTTACAGACCCTGTTGAAACTCCAAGGATTTTATCATCTCCTATGACTTTTCTTACAATTGCTGCAGGAATATCACTTTGTCCAACATGTACTCCAGCCGCATCTACTGCTAGTGCAATATCCACTCTATCATTTATTATTAATGGAATATTGTGTTTATCTGTAATCTCTTTAACTTTCACAGCTGTATTATAGAAGTCGAGTGATGAACAATCTTTTTCTCTTAATTGAATTAATGTACATCCTCCAACTATAGCTTTTTCTACAGCTTCTTCTAAAGTTTCTGTACTCATTAAATCTCTATCTGTTACAAGATAGATACTATAATCTATTTTAGGTTTCATGAAACTTCTCTCTCCTTCACATTATATTTTAGATAAGTTCATATATTAATGCGTGTATTTCATTTTTATGATATACACGCAAACATTGTTTATTATATTTCCTTTATCTTATTCATCTTTTCAATAATATCAGAAGTCAAATTGCTTATGGCATCTATAATTGCAATATGAAAACTTCCTGTTCCAATCTTCCCTGCTTTATCCAAAGCAATTTCACCCGATATTCCCATGGAAATAATACCAGAAACTGCTCCTATAAAATAATCTGAACCTGCCCCACAAAACGCTCCAATTAATGCAGTTGTCATGCAGCCTGTTCCTGTGACATTAGATAACATCTTAGTTCCATTTTCAAGTATAACTACTCTTTCTCCATCAGATATAATATCTGTTGCCCCTGTAATGGCTACAGTACACTGAAGCTTTTTGGCTAAACTTTTAGCTACGTCTACTCCTTCATCATTTCCTGTTCTTGCATCATTTTCTGAGGCATCAACCCCTTTAGTTGTAGAGCCCAATCCGCTTATAAATTTAATCTCAGACATATTTCCACGTAAAACACTTATTTTCACTTCTTCTAATAATCTCTTTGTTGTTGAATTTCTGAAATCTGATGCTCCTGCTCCAACTGGGTCAAAAACGACTGGAATATTTAATTCATTTGCTTTCTTACCCGATGCAATCATAGATTCAATAGTTCGCTCATTTAATGTTCCAATATTTATTACAAGGGCAGATGAAATCTTAGTAATATCTGCTGCTTCTTTTATATCATCAGCCATAATTGGTGATGCACCTATTGCAAGTAAAATATTCGCACAATCATTAACTGTAACATAATTTGTTATATTATGCACAAGTGGTTTCTTATTCCTAACTTCATTTAATAAACTTCCTATTTTAATTGATATTCCATTACTCATAAATATCTTTTAGTGAGAATTCATTCTTTTAATAATCCTCACTAAAATACCTCCTCTCAAAAGTAAAAACTTTTTTTAATTTCTTTTCCTTAATATACATGTTGCAATAATAAACTCGCATCTAAAATTCTAGTAAGACAAGTTCTCAATTAAAATAATACTATAGAAATTTAATTGCAACACAGATAATTATAATTCACGTAAATCTTATTTCTGGTCGAGAAGCTCCACTTTATCACCATTTAAAATTCTGTTAGTTGTTCTTACTGCACACATTTTTCCGCACATAGAACAGCTATGCATATCTTCTGGTGGTACACTTTCAAAATATTCTCTAGCCTTTTTCCCATCAATAGCAATCTTGAACATCTCTTCCCAATCAAGTTTTTGACGAGCATCTGCCATTGCATTATCTCTATCTCTAGCCCCTGGAAGTCCATTAGCAATGTCTGCTGCATGAGCTGCAATTTTAGATGCGATAATTCCTTCTCTAACATCAGATAAATCAGGAAGTCTTAAATGCTCAGCTGGTGTTACATAGCAAAGGAAATTAGCTCCATGTGTTGCTGCAATAGCTCCACCAATAGCTGAAGTTATATGATCATACCCCGGTGCAATATCTGTAACAAGAGGGCCTAGTACATAGAAAGGTGCCCCATGGCATAATCTTTTTTCAATTTGCATATTAGCTGCAATCTCATTCATTGCCATATGACCTGGTCCTTCTATCATAACTTGTACATCTTTTTCCCAAGCTCTTTTTGTTAATAATCCTAACTCTATAAGTTCTGTAATTTGTCCAGCATCTGTTGAATCATCAATACAGCCAGGTCTCATAGCATCTCCAAGACTTATTGTTACATCATATTCTCTTAGTATATCAAGTAATTCATCATAGTATTCATAAAATGGATTCTCATTTCCTGTCATCTCCATCCACGCAAATAGTAATGACCCACCTCTTGATACTATATTTAATCTTCTCTTATCTTCTTTAAATAGCGAAACTGTTCTTTTATTTATTCCTGCATGAATAGTAACAAAATCTACCCCAGCTTTAGCATGAGCTAACACCACGTCAAGAAAATCTTTAGCTTTTATATCTAAAAGATCTTTTTCAAGGTATCCAATTGCATCATACATAGGAACTGTTCCTATCATAGCTGGAGAATATTCTATAAGCTTTTCCCTGAACTCTTGAGTCTTCCCGTAATTACTTAAATCCATTATTGCTTCCGCACCAAAATCAATTGCCATTTTTACTTTTTCCATCTCTCTGCAATAATCAACCGAATCTCCTGATATCCCTAAGTTTACATTTATCTTTGTTCTTAATCCATCACCAATCCCCTCAGGGCTAAGTGATTTATGGTTGATATTGGCCGGTATAGCCACTTTACCTTCTGCAACAAGTTTCATTAATTTTTCTTCTGAAATTCTTTCTTTTTCCGCTACTATTTTAATTTCCTTTGTGACTATACCTTTTTTAGCTGCTTCCATTTGTGTTTTATAATTCATTTCTTTCCCTCTCCTCATACCATTATTATTTAATTTATTAGTTATAAAATTTAACTTGAGTTCTATAGTATTATTCAATCATTCCTGCTTTCTTATATAGCTCGTAAAAATGGTTAGTAGGTCCTACACCTTTACCAAGCTCAAAACCATGTTCGATTGCACATGTTATATATTCTTTACCACTTCTAACCGCTTCCTCTATTGTCATATTCTTAGCTAAATTTGCTGCTATAGTTGAAGATAAAGTACATCCTGTTCCATGAGTGTGAGTAGTATTTATTCTTTCTTGCTTTAGAACAAGAAAGTTATTTCCATCATATAACAAGTCTGTTGCTTCCCCTTCTAAATGCCCTCCTTTAACTAAAACTGCCTTCGGACCAAATTCTTTAAGTTTCAAGGCCGCTTCCTTCATTTCATCTAAGTTTTCTATTTTCATCCCTAAAATTTCTTCTGCCTCTGGTAAATTAGGAGTTATTAATGTTGCTAATGGAAATAATTCCTTAACTAAAGTATCTTTTGAATCCTTCGATAACAGATTAAATCCACTTTTAGAAATCATAACTGGATCTAGAACTATCACTGGTAGCTTACCAACTTTTCTCAAAGATTTTGATATAGCTTTTATAGATTCAATTTTAGAAACCATTCCTATTTTTATAGCATCTACTCTTATATCTTCAAAAATAACATCTATCTGAGATTCAATCATTTCAGGATTTATATCTTGAATTCCAAAAACCCCCATAGTATTTTGAGCCGTTACCGCTGTGATAACACTCATCCCATATACTCCATTTGCTGAGAAAGCTTTTAAATCCGCTTGAATTCCTGCTCCTCCACAAGTATCTGATCCTGCAATAGTTAATGCTCTAAACATAAACTCATCCTTTCACCTGTAATATTTCATTTAAATCTTATCTATGTTATTAGTTTCCTCTCTTTTTACTTGAAACTCATTATCTACTAGTATTTTTTTAATGACAGGAACTTTTATAAAAAAGTAAGCTATAATCGCTCCAACACTACAACTTGATATAAACGGAACAACATATACAAAAACCGCAACTTGTTTTCCTAACACCATTGTAGCTATAGGATAAGCTAATAATGCTCCTAATATTCCAGTTCCAATTATTTCTCCAATTACTGCAATACCCGGCTTTCTAAATTTTTTATAAAGAATTCCTGCAAGCAATGCTCCTACCATGCTTCCTGGAAAAGCCAATAAACTTCCTGTTCCCATGAAATTTCTTATTAGAGATGTCACAAATGCATTCATAAGAGCATATAATGGCCCAAGTGTTATTGCTCCAACTACATTTACGAAATGTTGTATTGGAGATATTTTAGCAGCTCCAATCGGTATTGAAAATGTTCCAAAAATAACAGAAATACCGATTAATACACCACTTAGTGCCATCTTCTGTGCTTTACTCTTTTCTTTCATTAAAAATCACTCCTTTAATAATAAAATCAATAAACTTACTTTTTAATGTGAAATAAATTTGCTAAATCACCTTTACAATGACGTTTAAATTGATTAACCTTAAAAGAAGTTAATTATTTTGCATAAAAAAAATGTATCCACAAGGGATACATCAATAAATTATGCACAAATCATATCAATACTTACACAAATAATATTAATATACTTCCCTACGCTGGTATTATCCAAATCAGGTTATAAGAGTCTAGGAAATCAATCTTTCCAATCTCAGCCAAAATATTAGCTCCCCTAGTTATTCAATTATAAAATTTTCTTTCACAATTTAAAGGTTATACCATTAAGTTTCAAACGTCAAGTATATTTTATTATTTTGCTTTATTCAAAGCATTTGTTACCGCACTCATGATACCCTTCGAACTATAAGTTGCACCAGATACAGTATCTACTGATGTTGATTGTTTTGAAATTATGCTCTTAATTATAGTTCCCTCTGCTCTTTGATAAAACTTTGGAGTATCTTGATTAGATATAGCTTGTATACTTGATATTTTCCCATTCGACACAGTTACAGAGACCTTAGTTGTTCCTCCTCTATAGCCTGTTCCACTTCCTGTGTATGTCCCATCTTTATATTCACTTGCATTATTTTGAACTGTATTTGAACTTGTAGTTTCTTGATTTAATTTTGAACTTTCTGGTGCAGCTTCAGTTTGTGAATTTATATTGCTTGAAACTTCATTACTCTTAGTTACGATTCCAGATTTAGTTACTGCATTGCCGGCGAAGTTAGTAAGTCCATATATACCTAAAAATGTAGCCATAGCTACTGATCCTGTTAACTTAGCATCTAAATCTCTTCCAAGTACATTTACATTAGCATTATTTCTGTAACATACTTCAGTACATTTTAAGCAATTTATACAATCTCCACCTTTGACACAATCTACCTTATAGAGCGGTAATCCCATTGAGCAATTCATTGTGCAAGCTCTACATTTACCACAATCAGCTTTTGGCTTATTAAGCTTAACTATTCCAATCTTAGAAATAATAGAGAATATTGCCCCTAAAGGACATAGATATCTGCAGAAAAACCTCTCAATAAACGCTGCTCCTATTGTGATTAATATTAAAAATATCAATCCAACAAGTAAACTCGAAAAAATAGTAGATACATCAGTTATTTGACCAAATACATCCCAAGGGCTTGTGCTTTCCAGTATACTGCTTCCCATAGTCCATGAAATAGCTATTATAAAAAGTAATACTACATATTTGAAATACTTAAGTATAGAATCAACTTTTTCATCTACTCTAAATTTTATTTTGAATACTTTTTTTGATATAAAATATATTAAGTCATTATATGCACCAAATGCACATATCCAACCGCAGAACCATCTTCCTAATACTATAGTCAAAAGCATAATAGCTATAAATTCTATTAAGCTTGGTAATGCTTCCAAAAAGTTAAAATTACCATTGATAATCATTTGATATACAGTTTTTACTTCACTGAATGTCATTGAATAAAGGCCTGGTAACAGAATAAATGCAATCAATTGTATAATATGCCTTATAATCTGCGATTTCTTTATTTTACTTGCCATATTTCTTTCCCCTTTTCTAACTCTCTATATTTAGCAATAATAAACTTTTATGTTAATTATCATTAATCACATTTTTCCAATTAATTTCTAATAGAAATATTATTTTCACTTCATTATCTGCTATTGCAATTTCTTTGATTAAGTGAATTATATCAATAGAACCTTAATGCTCCCTTAATCTAAACTGAGAATTCGCTGAGAAATGTCAATTAAAACATCTTAGAATTAAGGAAAAAAATAAATGGTTAGAAAAATCTAAATAAAAAAAGATAGTACAGATTGAATTTATCCCTGTTAATATCTTATATTCCAACTTAACGAGGTTTGTTTCAATCTGTATTATCTCTTCTTATCATTTTGCTTGATTTAAAGCTTTCCTATTGCCTAAATTATGCCCTTACTTCTATATTTAGCTCCGGACACATTATCTAAAAAAATTCACTATCTGTTAATGTAAAAATACTTTCATCAATACCTGATGTTTTATATATTTTCTTATCTTCTGTAATAAATATAGCGTCAATCCCCTCTATAGTCTCTATAATCTTCATAGCCTTATCAATACCAATTATATAAGCACCAGTTGACAAGCCATCTCCGTCGATTGAATTGTCTGATATAATAGTTGCACTTATAATTTTACTTTCAGATGGGTATCCTGTTTTAGGGTCAATTATATGATGAAATTTTTTTCCATCCTTTATAAAATATCTTTCATAATTACCTGAGGTTACTATTGATTTATTTTTTACGCTTAATATTCCTATAAATTCTCCCCTAGGCTTAAATGGATTTTGAATTCCAACTTTCCAAGCTGAACCGTCTTCCTTACTTCCAAGAGCAAAAATGTTTCCACCTAAATCAATTAATGCACTTTTAATATTATGCTGATAAAAAATATCTCTTACTTCATCAGCCGCAAATCCTTTTGCAATACCTCCGACATCTAAAGCCTGTTTATCATGTTTTAGCATTATTAAATTATTTTTGTCATCAAAAATAACATCATTATAATTTATAAGTTTTAATACCTTCTCTATTTTAGATTTTTCCGGAATTCGTTCTTCTTTTGTACCTATGCTCCATAACTTTACTAATGGTCTTATTGTTGGATCAAAAGTACCTTCTAAAATTCTACTGTATTCTATGGCTTTTTTAACTACAAAATAAGTATCATTATTTACTTTCTCTCCCTTATTTCCTGCATTAAAATTTATTTTTGATATATCACTACTTTCTTTAAAAGCTGACATTCTAGCATCAATTTGGTTTAACCTTTCTAGCGCTTTATCTATTGCTACTTTAGCTTTATTTCCATTTGCTATTAAGTTGATCAAAGTTCCAAGAGCATAACTACTCTTAGCAACTTCATGTTTTTCAATTTTACCAGTCACAAGTACAAAAAATAAAACAACTGTTATTATCACAACCATTAATATAAAAATTATTACCCTACTTATAATATTCACCGCCTAAAATATATAAATTTCCTCATTGTTGGAATTATAACAAAAAAGTCTTAATGTATCCTTAGTTAAAGCTTAGAATTTGCTGAGAACTATTTAAGATTACTCACCTAGATTTTCTTAGCGATGTCTTAAACTAAAGATGCGTTGATATTTTAATCAATAGAATAAAGAATTATACTAAAAAAGATGTTACAAAATAATATGATCAATCTATCTTGTAACATCTTTTCTTATTTAGGCACAATCAAGAAACATCAAATCCATCTGCCTTATTTTCTAATTTTAAATATATTGAGAATGATGTCCCAACTCCAAGCTCACTTTCTACTCTTATTTTTCCACGATTGCTCTCAATTATTGATTTTACTATAGAAAGACCCAATCCATATCCCCCTCGTTCCCTAGCTCTGTGAGAATCACTTCTGAAAAATCTATCGTATATTTTATCTAAATGCTCTTTAGGTATTCCAGTTCCATTATCAGATATCTTCAAAACCGCAAAGGTTTTATTTTTGTAATCTTCTATACCTATAGAAATTGTTATAACGCCTTTTTCTTTATCAGTATGAATTACAGCATTTTGAGCCATATTGAATATGACCTGCTTAATTTGATTTTTATTTATATATACATCTATATAATCCTTCAACTCTATATTTAAAGTTCTATCCTTAGAAAGTATCTGCAGTTGAGGAATTATTTCATTTATAACATCATTCAAATTCTCCTTTTTTATTTCAACAACTGGCTGCTGATCTAACCTAGTTAATATTAAAAGATCATTTACCAGTTTTGCAAGCCTTTCACTTTCCATCAATATGCTGTTTAAAGCCAAATCTAATTTTTCCTGATTTTTTGCTGCCCCTCTTAATAATACTTCAACAAAACCATGAATTGAAGTTAGTGGTGTACGTAATTCATGTGATGCATCAGATACAAATCGTCTCATTTTTTCTTTGATAAGCTGTTCCTTTTCAAATGACGTCTCTATTCTTTCAAGCATAATATTAAAGGATTTTGATAATCTATTAATTTCTAATTGACCACTTTCTTCCGTTAGTCTTGTATGCAGATCAGTTACACTTATTCCTTCCACAGTATCAGTTATCTTATATAACGGCTTCAATGTTCGATTAAAAATAGTGATTCCAAGTATTGTTCCCACTATGAGAATCATAATTGAAAGACCAATATGCACATACTCTTGCCTATCTAAGATACTTGTAATATCGTCTATTGGTGTACTCAACTGTATTAACCCTGATGGTGTATCTAAATCCCCAACTTTTATCCATGCAACCATTTGATAATTATTGTTTTCATCTCTTACTACTTCATATGTATGTTCTAAATTCCCTTGTTCATTGCAAATCTCTATATATTTCTCTCTAGAAAGCACTGGTACTGGTATCTCTTTCCTCTTTCGTTCATCTAGCTCCTTTGAATCATCGTCACCGTCATCATCATCTCTAGGTGTATCTATATTGCTTCTTTGACCTAACAGCTCTCCATTTTTATTTATTAGAGCTACACTCATATTTTTATCCCATAAATTCTTTAAAATTTCTTTAGTATCACTTTCAGTTATGTCCTCCATATTTTCTTTTGACATTTTCTTAAAGTCTAGATTATGAAACCTCTCATGAAGTACTTGCACCTTTGTTTTGTATAAATAATTTTTCATACTTATATACTGAAAAAGTCCCATGATTGCCAATAATAAGATTAATATCACAAGAAACCTAAATAACAACTGCCATTTCAAACTCTTTATTTTCAATTTATTTCTTAATTTTTTCATTGTGCCACCATCTTATATCCAACACCGCGGACAGTTTTAATGATATTATGATCTTTGTCTCCAATTTTATCTCTTAAGTACCTTATATATACTTCAACAATATTATCTTCTCCATTAAAATCATATCCCCATACTTTTTCAAGTATAAGCGATTTGCTCAATGCTATTCCATTATTCATAAGTAAAAAACTCAACAAGTTGTATTGCGTTGGAGGTAGCTCTAATACTTTTTCAAGATAAGTTATTTCATGAGCTTTATCATCCACTTTAAAATTTCCTATATTAATAATATCGCTTAACTCCGGAAAACTATTTCTTATCCTAGCATTAATGCGTGCTAAAAGCTCCTTGAAGCTAAAAGGTTTTGCCATATAATCATCAGCTCCAATATCCAACCCTTTTACCTTATCATCAACTTCATCTAATGCTGTTAGCATAATCACTGATGTTTTTATAGACTTCTTAATAATTGAACATACCTCATATCCATCCATTCCTGGCAACATAATATCCAATATCACTATATTAGGATTTATTTTACTTGCTAGCTCGATCGCTTCATTCCCATCATACGCCTCATATACTAAATAACCTTCAGCTTCCAACCCCATTTTAATAAAGTCCACTATACTTTTTTCATCATCAACTATAAGAATAGTAATCTGATTTCTTACTCCTAAGTTCATTAAATTCATCTCCTCTATTAATAAAATAGCTTTTCTCAACTTCAAACGTGCTTTAAGTCAATAAATTGTAATCAAAATTATTTATAAATCTTTATAGATAGTTTATTTCAACATATTATACTATAGTTAGTTTAGTAATTTTATAGTTAATTATATACAAATTCATATACTGGAACAATAAATTAAGAAATTTGCATATATTATTCTAGTTAAATTTCTGCATTCTGGCCTTAATCAATTCCTTAGATTACTAGAGCTTTAAATGAAATTTTATTATTGCAACATGTTATAGTAAGTTTATATATGTACTAAATTCTTCTATATCATCTATTACTAATAAAGTTAAAATATTTCTTAATTAAGTGATATACTAATTTTAATAAATATTATAGAAAGAAGGATTAATATGATAAAAATAGTGGCCAAAAGTGTTATTAAAAATGAACAAACAGAAAAATATCTAAGCCTTGCGAAAGAGTTAGTTGATAAAAGTAGAGAAGAAGAAGGCTGTATCTCATATGGATTGTTTCAAGATATTAATGATAGTTCTATATTCACATTTATAGAAGAATGGAAAGACGAAAAAGCAATTAATTTGCATAACAACAGTGAGCATTTTACAAGAATAGTTCCTTTACTAGGTGAGCTTCGTGTAGGCAATGGAGAAGTAAATTTATACAAAGAAATATAAAAATCCCAACGACATCTTCTTAAGGTATTATTAGTCACTAGATACCTTAAGTAAACTTAAAGTTATATATGTAAATACCGAAAGAAAGATCATTCATTTGTTCCAGGTTGCTGGAGTATTTAGCTGTGAATTTCCATTAGAAGAAGTTGCACCATTTCTGCATGCTCCCGAGGCAAGCTCGTGACAAGCAATAAATGAAACAACTTCTACTAATGAAATATCTACAGCTAAAAACTCAATGCAACACTTCTACAAAAGAATGACCTTCCTTTCTAGTGTAAACTATAATTAAAAATATATATTTTACTTTATGTTCGGTATCTATATTCGAAATAACCAAAGGCATATGTTAAGTAGTTGAAGTTATGGATAAATAAAGAAGCAGAATACATGTATTCTATTTCGATTGTTTATCAATTTACTTTAAGTTCTGTACAATACTTTAATATGTGCATTATTTCTTTCCAAATACCTGTTCTTTAAGTTTTAGTCCTGTTTTAGTTACAGCTATTCCACCTAAAGCTGTTTCTCTAAGTGATTCTGGCAAGCTTTTTCCTACCTTATACATAGCACTTACCGTATCGTCAAATGGTATTTTTGAAGCTACACCTGCCATTACCATATCTGCCATGCATAAAGCAGTTATTGCTCCTTGTGCATTTCTCTTGGCACATGGTATTTCAACAAGGCCCGCAACTGGATCACAAACAAGGCCAAGTACATTTTTAATTACTATGGCTGCTGCATCTAAACTCATCTCAGGAGTTCCTCCCATCATCTCAACAACAGCAGCTGCTCCCATTGCAGAAGCTGACCCACATTCCGCCTGACATCCACCTTCTGCTCCTGCTAGTGTTGCATTTAATCCAATAATCATTCCTACAGCAGCTGCGGCAAATAATCCATTTATAAGTCCTTCTTCATCTAATCCAAGTTTTTCTCCAGCACTTAAAATTACTGCTGGCAATATTCCACAAGAACCAGCTGTTGGACATGCAACTATCTTACCCATAGACGCATTAACCTCGGATGAAGAAAGTGCCATAGCCATAGCTATATTAGTTACATCACCTGTTAAGGTTTTTCCTCTACTAGCATAATTATGTATCTTAAAAGCATCTCCACCGATTAATCCGCTAACAGAATAAACTTCTTTCTCCATTGCCTCATTAGCAGCCGAGATCATAACACTCAAATTTTTCCTCATTTTCTCTATTACTTCGTCTCTTGACAATCCTTTTTCTTCTACTTCATATCTTATTGCATATTCACTTAATGAAATATTATGTTTTTCACATATTTCTAACAATTCCATACCTGTTTTTGCAAACATTATTATTCACCTTCCTTTGCTGGGCTTATTGAAATTACATTATGTACTAATTCTATTTTCTTAATTTTCTCTATTAAAATATTATTCACTTTATTGTCCATCTCAAAAATCATTATAGCTTCATGCCCTTTTTGTTGCCTAAAAACTCTCATAAAAGCTACATTTATATTTTCGCTGTATAATATACTTGTAACACTATTAATTACCCCTGGCGCATCTTTATGAGCTATTATTAAAGTTTCATACATTCCAGTAAAATCAACCTTATTATTATTAACTTCTATAACCTGAATATTTCCACCACCAATTGATGATCCCATAACTTCGCAGTACTTCCCATCAACTGTTTTTATAATGAATTTTACTGTGTTAGGATGAACATCCCCTAATTCTGCTTCCTTAAATGAAAATTTAACACCTTTTTCTTTTGCTATATCCATAGAATATCTAAGTTTTTCATCGCTTGGTTCCATTCCTAAGATACCAGCAACTAAAGCCCTATCTGTTCCATGCCCTTTATATGTTTTAGCGAATGAACCATGTAGTAAAAATGTCACCTCTGATACATCTCCACCTGCTATACTTCTTGCTATCTTCCCAAGCCTCGCTGCACCTGCTGTATGTGAACTTGAGGGTCCTATCATAATAGGACCCAAAATATCGAAAACTCCTATCCCTTTCATTGTGAGAAATATCCTCCCTTTTATTTATTATATATATCATTAGTTTTTCTTTATTAATATATTTGTACCCTAGCTTTTTCTATCTAAATAATATCATAAATTTGATTACATATATATGTTTCAATTTAGTTTCTACATATTAATAGTGATTTAGCACTTAACCTGCTGGAATTTTAAATCTAGTTATTGTTAGAATATGTGATTTCTAAAATATAATCCATAATAAAAGCATCATCAATATTAAATATTGATGATGCTTTAACCAAACTTTCATTAGTTTCTACTTTTGATGTATATTTCTTGTCGCAACTATATCTACACCAGTTCCAAGAACATCTTTTATTACAACATCTCCTATTTTAACAGGAGCCTTTATTGTTACTTTATTTATTTCTTCCATGCATTTGAAATTAAGTCCTTTAGGAATTGGATTATTTGTTTTAACAGGTACTACTGGTAATTCTCCATTGTCTACTTTAACAGTTGAAGTTATTACTCTTACTGGGTTTGTAACTTCATTTATTCCATACTCAATACCTCTATTACAGCCATTACCTTGTACACTTTTATTTTCAGCATCTACTTTTAAATGACATCCCTTAGGGCAACATATACAAATTAATTCTTTTTCCATTTTATTCACCATCCTCTAATGATATTGTTATATCACCTTTAACTTTCTCTAATAGCACCTTACTTAAAACTACCTTTTCCATTTCTGATGGTGCTAAGTGAGCTCTTTTAAATTTAGCTATAACTTCATCATTGCATCTTACAACTAATGCCTTATTATGATATATGTTATTTACTCTCATAAATACAGTTAGTTTATCATCAACAGCTTCTGCATTAACTTTTTGTGGTACTGTATAATTTATATTTGCACCATTTATTATGTTTACATATTTGTCTTTCTTAAGTTCACCCTTAATGTATTTAGCAGCAGAGAAACCTGCATGTTTTGACTCTTGAGTTACAAAATCAACTAAGTCATGGACATGAACTACATTACCACATGCAAATATTCCTTCTACTGAAGTTTCCATACTCTCATTAACAATTAAACCATTAGTTCTTCTATCAGGTTCAAGTCCGGCATTAAATGATATTTCATTTTCTGGAATTAATCCAACTGATAGTAGTAGTGTATCTACATCAAATTCTTTCTCAGTTCCTTTAATAGGTCTCTTATTTTCATCTACTTCTGCTATTACTACTTTTTCAAGTCTCTTATCTCCTACAATATCTACAACTGTGTGTGATAAATATAGAGGAATATCATAATCATTTAAACATTGCACTATATTTCTATTTAATCCATTTGAATATGGACATAATTCGACTACAGCTTTAACTTTAGCTCCTTCAAGAGTCATTCTTCTAGCCATTATAAGTCCAATATCTCCTGATCCTAAAATAAGGACTTCTTTACCAGGCATATATCCTTCTACATTTATATATCTTTGCGCTGCACCTGCATTAAATACACCCGCTGGTCTATCACCAGGAATATTTATAGCACCTCTAGTTCTTTCCCTACAACCCATTGCAAGAATTATAGCTTTAGCCTTAAGTTCCATATATCCTTCTTCTGTATTTATTGCATAAACAGTTTTATCTTTTCCGATTTCTAATACCATAGTGTCTAGTTTAACTTCAACATTAGTATCTTGAATCATTTCAATGAATCTTCCTGCATATTCTGGTCCTGTAAGCTCTTCCTTAAAAGTATGAAGTCCAAAACCATTATGAATACATTGATTTAATATACCACCTAATTCTTTATCTCTTTCTAAAATTAATATTTTTTTAATTCCACTATTATATGCTTCATATGCTGCTGCAAGACCAGCTGGTCCTCCACCTACTACTATTAATTCATAACTCATAATAACACCTCATCCTTCTATTTTGTCTTACCTAATAATATATATGAACCTGATTTTTCTTGAACTACATCTTCAAGTGGGACATTACATTCTCTTGCTATTATTTCCTGAACTCTTGGTCCGCAGAATCCACCTTGACATCTTCCCATTCCTGGTCTACATCTTCTTTTAATACTATCTAAGGATGGTATTCCTATACTTCTCTTTATTGCATCTACAATCTCACCTTCTGTTATGCTTTCACATCTGCAAACCATTCTTCCATATTGCGGATTTTTCTTTATTAATTCAGCTTTTTCTTTAGCTGATAATTCCATAAAATGAATTTGTTCTCTTTTTGCCTTAAAGTCTGATTTTTTATCTAACTTACATCCTGCTTCTTTCAATATTTCTACAACATCAAGAGCTATAGCTGGTGCTGAAGAAAGGCCAGGTGATTTCATTCCTGCAACATCTATGAAACCTTTGACTTCATCATTTTCTTCTACTATAAAATCACCTGTATCTGGATTAGCACGAAGACCTGCAAAGCTCCTTATTATTTCTCTAAAATTAACTTTATTAGTTGTACGCATTGAAGCGTCTCTTACTTCATTTAATCCTTCTGCTAGTGTTCCAACATCGCCTTTATCTTCTATATCTCTGGCATCAGGTCCAACTAATAAATTTCCATGAACAGTTGGAGTAACTAAAACCCCTTTTCCAAGTTTTGATGGACATTGGAATATTGTATGGCTAACTACATTTCCCTGAGTTTTATCCATTACAAAGTATTCTCCGCTTCTTGGTACTATCTTAAAGCTTTCCTTACAAACTAAATTATGAATTTTATCTGCATAAAGTCCAGCTGCATTTATTACAAATTTTGATTCTATTATTTCTCCATCTTTAGTTGTAATTTTGAATGTATCATTTTTTTCTATTGCAACAACTTCTTTTTCTAGCTTAATTTCTCCTCCATTAGCTACTGCATTTTCTGCTAGTGCAATTGTATATTCAAACGGACCTACTATACCACCAGTTGGTGCATATAAAGCTCCAAAAATTTCTTGATTAAGGTTTGGTTCCTTTTCTAGAACCTGTTCTTTACTTAAAATTTGTAAATCTTTTACGCCTATTTTTGTTCCATTTTCATAAAGAGCTTGTACTGTTTTCATATCTTCATCGTTAAAAGCTATTATCAGAGATCCGTTTCTCTTAAAAGGTACACTTAACTCTTTGCAAAGATCTTCAAACATCTCATTTCCAGCTACATTATATTTTGCCATTAAAGTACCTTCTTTAGGATCATATCCAGCATGAACTATTGCTGAATTTGCTTTGCTTGTTCCCATCGATACATCTTTTTCTTTTTCTAAAACAACTACTTTTAAATTATACTTAGTTAGTTCCCTAAAAATAGAATTTCCAATAACCCCTGATCCAATTATTGCTACATCATACATATTACATCCTCCTTATTAATAGCGCATAAAAAAAGTCAAGCTAAAAACAAGGTGTAATCCACCAACGTTTTCATGCTTGACTCTATATTCTCTCAGCATTTATTTTAAATTATATATACATTATATCATGTAAATGTATACTTGTCTACTATTTACTCTGAATTTTCAATTTTACTTTATTTTAAAATACCATTTTAAACTATGTACCCTAGATGTCATCAACATTTAGGGTACATTATAATGCTCAAATCTTGTGATTAACTTAGACTAATTTGGAATAATAAACACTTATTGAAATATAATTCTATTCCTCTTCCCATCCTTCTGCTCTCTTAACTGCTTTTTTCCATCCTTTATATAATTTTTCCTTCTTCTCTTCTGCTAAGTTTGGAGAATAAGACTGACTTACAGCCCACTTTTCAGCGATTTCTTCTTTTGATTGCCAGAAACCTACAGCAAGTCCTGCTAAATATGCTGCACCAAGAGCTGTTGTTTCAGTTATAATAGGTCTTACAACCTCTGCCCCTGTTATATCAGCTTGGAATTGCATTAATAAATTATTTCTACTTGCTCCACCATCAACTTTAAGTCTTGTTAATGTACATCCTGCATCTTCTTGCATTGCATCTATAAGATCCTTAGATTGATATGCAATAGATTCAAGAGCAGCTCTTATTATATGATTTCTATTAGCACCTCTTGTAAGTCCGAAAATGGCACCTCTTGCATACATATCCCAATATGGAGCACCAAGTCCTGTGAATGCTGGAACAACATATACTCCACCATTGTCTTCTACTTTCTGTGCAAAGTACTCTGTATCTGCTGCATCAGTAACTAACTTAAGTTCATCTCTAATCCATTGAATAACGGCACCACCAACAAATACTGAACCTTCTAATGCATATTGTACTTTTCCATCTATACCAACTGCAATAGTACTTACTAATCCATTTTTACTATGAATCATTTTTTCTCCTGTATTCATAAGTAAGAAGCATCCTGTTCCATAAGTATTTTTAACACTACCTTCTTCAAAACAAGTTTGTCCAAATAGAGCGCATTGTTGATCGCCTGCCATACCTGCTATTGGAACTCTAACGCCTCCTGTTCCTCCAAGATTTGTGTATCCATAAACTTCTGATGAATTTTTAACTTCTGGTAACATTGATTTTGGAATGTTAAGCTTTTCTAGGATTTTTTCATCCCATCTTAATTCCTTTATATTATAAAGCATTGTTCTAGAAGCATTAGTATAATCTGTTACATGAACCTTACCATTTGTAAGTTTCCACACTAACCAAGTATCTACTGTACCAAATAATAATTCACCTTTTTCTGCTCTCTCTCTAGCACCTTCCACATTGTCTAATATCCATTTTATTTTAGTTGCTGAAAAATATGCATCCAAAAGTAATCCTGTATTTTCTTTTACATATTCACTAAATTCTTTGTCTAGTTTGAGTTCTTCTATTATACCTGCTGTTCTTCTACATTGCCATACTATTGCATTGTATACTGGTTCTCCAGTATTTTTATCCCAAACTATTGTTGTTTCTCTTTGGTTAGTAATTCCTATGGCAGCTACTTCTTCTTGAGTTATATTAGTTTTTGCAATAACTTCTTGTAACACTCCATATTGGCTTGCCCATATTTCTAGAGGATTATGTTCAACCCATCCTTGGTTTGGATAAATTTGAGTAAATTCTTTTTGACTTACTCCTAATATATTTTGTTCTTTATCAAAGATTATCGCTCTTGAACTTGTAGTTCCTTGGTCTAATGCTATTATATATTTTTTCATACAAAACACCCTGCTTTCTAATATTTATATATTCTAATATTTACCTAGAAAAGGTTAAATTTATTATTTATATTTTAGGAAATGAATTTAACAAATAGTTGACCTAAAAAAATTGAGTTAGTGTTCTAGACGTAATTTTAGCGGCAATTAAAGCCACATAAAACATCCATTTATACAGAAGCAATAATATTTATTTTTACTGCCTCGTACAAATTTTAAATTTACTCAGTCCATTAAGTGTTTCCCAAGTAAATTCAGTTTTATGTGGCTTTATTCTCTAATTCTCTTCAGCCTACATATTCCAAATTTCTTTTTTAGTTGTAGATACGCATGTTGCTCCTGAATTTAATGCCTGCATTACCTCTTCCTTAGTTTCAATTAGCCCCCCAGCAACAACTGGTTTGCTAGAATACTTTGAAATGATTTCAATTACCTTTGGAATTATTCCTGGAAGTACCTCTATTGCATCGCATTCAGAAATCATATGGCTTTTTACATTGTTTAAAGAAAGTGTATCAAATATAAAAACCCTTTGAACTCCTAATAAATTATACTTTTTTGCTAGTTTTACAACTTGTGGCTTTGTACTTATTATTCCACTAAATTTAGTTTCTTCTTTAATATACTTTACAACAATTTCCTTATTCGTAAATCCTTCAACCAAATCTATATGGATTATTCCTATTTTATTTCTAGATGTTATAATTTCACTTATCTCTTTAATATTCATTACATCTCCAAATAAAACAAATATAACTTGAGCTTCTGAATCTAACGCCTGATTTAATTGTTCTTCATTTTTTACTGCTGCTATAATTGGATTTTCTTCTAATAACTCTTTTATATTCATTGGCCCTCCCATGTAATTGTTTTCTTTTTTATTCTTAGTATTACATAGTTGTTTGTCTCTGTCAATTCTAACTATTAATTAACTTTTATAATATTCCATGTAACATTACATAAAATAATGCAGCTAAAGTTCCTCCTACAATTGGGGCAACAACAGGAATCCATGCATATCCCCAATTAGAATCTCCCTTATCAGGTATAGGTAATACTGCATGTGCGATTCTTGGCATTAAATCTCTTGCTGGATTAATTGCATATCCTGTTGGGCCTCCTAAACTTACACCAATAGCCAAAATTAAAAATGCTACAAACAATGTTCCCATTCCATTTGATAGATTTTGATCTCCCATTCCTAAAATTGCATAAACTAGTACAAATGTTCCTACAAGCTCAGTTATAAAATTAATTGAAGTATTCTTTACTTGAGGGCCTGTACAAAATACACCAAGTTTGCTTCCTTTATCTTCAGTAGCTTTAAATTGATCATTATAAACAATAAATACCAAAACTGCTCCTAAAAATGCACCAATACATTGTCCAGCTAAATAAATCGGAACTTGAGCCCATGCTACTTTACCTATTACTGCTAACGCAATTGTTAATGCTGGATTAAAATGAGCCCCACTATAACTTCCAAAAATCAATGCTGGAATTCCTACCGCAAAAGCCCATCCTATTGCAATTACTATTAATCCTGCTCCTGATCCACCTGATTTTTTTAATACGACATTGGCTACAACACCATCACCTAATAGAATAAGTAATAAAGTACCTACTAATTCTGCGAAAAAAATTGTCATAACATTATCTCCCTTCTACTTCACAATACTTGTTTATTTTTTAACATTTTAGAACGGTTAATATTACCAGAAAACAACACATTACATAATATTCATAATTTATTTTAGTATGACTAATTTAATTTAAAAGTTTTAAATCAATGTACATCCAGTAATTTTGGCCATAAGTATAGCCACATAAAACTCCTTACATTTTAAACAATCATATATTTCTAACTGTTTAAAACATAAGTTTTAAATTTACTTGGTAATCATAAGATTTCTTAAGTAAACTTAGTTTTATGTGGCTTTATTCTCTATTTCTCTATAGCCTACATTTCTAAAATTTTTTCAGAACTGCAATGTAATTGTTTTCTTGTTAGATTTAGTATCACATATTTACTTTATAGTGTCAAGCTTAGTTAATAATATAACAATTAAAATCAATACATATTATTTGCTCATTCATTCTTAATTACTTGACTGCCAATGCATCTTATTTCATACCTAATTATTGTTTCTTATTTTCTTCTTTTAATCCTTATTTTTACAATCAAACATTGTTAATATTTTATCTATTATAAATTTATCTTAAGAACACAAGAACTATAGATAAATGTTCAAATTTATCTATAGTTCTATATAATAATATTAGTGAAATAACATACTTAATTTAATATTCATAAAAAGCTGATCCTCCGATAAATTCTCTTAACAGAGAATTCTTTGGCACTTCATCAACATTAATCTCTTTGAAAAAGTTCAAAAACGATTTTAATCTTATAGCTTCTGAATAAACTGAACTTTCTTCCGTTATTTCATCTAGCTCTTTTAATGCATATGGCTTTAAAACGCCGAGTTCATAAACCAATGTAGAATTAAATGCTACATCCGCACCTTCTTGATAAACAAATATATTATTTTTTTCTCCTTTCTTTATAGATTTCCACATTTTTAAAGTTTCTTCCGCCTTATATCCTCTTGATAATGAATCTCTAACTATTCTTCTCACCTTTCGTACATCTGTTGTAGAAATTCTATTATGATTATCTATATTTAGCTGTGTCAATGCTGATATATATATTTTAAATACATTCCTATTTAAATTGCTTGAAATTAAATTTGGATTTAAACCATGTATCCCCTCAAGTATCAAAACTCCATTTTTAGGTAATTTAACTTTATAGTCATTCCATTCTTTTTTCCCAGTTTTAAAATTATAAGTAGGAAGATCCACTTCCTCTCCACTCATTAACCTTTCCAAATTATCATTCAACAAACTCAAGTCCAATGCATCAATTGATTCATAGTTATAATCTCCATTCTCATCTTTCGGCGTTTCTTCTCTATTTACAAAATAGTTATCCAAAGACAATGGTATAGGTATTAATCCATTCACTCTCAATTGTATACTTAACCTATTCGCAAAAGTAGTTTTTCCTGAGGATGATGGGCCAGCGATAAGTATGATTTTTACATCTTTTCTATCTAAAACATCATCAGCTATATTAGCTATTTTCTTTTCATGAAGCCCCTCTGAAACCATAATTATATTTCTTAATTCATTGTTAAGCACTTTTTCATTTAGAGTCCCGACATCTTCGATTCCTAAAATGTTTAGCCATCTTTGAGTCTCTATGAAAATTTTTGTTAAGCTCTTCTCTTCTCTAAATTCAGCTAATTCACTTAGATTAGTCTCTTCTGGCCTCTGTAAAATGAATCCTGATTCATACTTAAATACATCAAATTTATTTATGATGCCTGTTGAATATCCCATAGGACCATAAAAATAATCGTACCTTCCTTCAAGCTCATAAAGATGAACATGCTTTATATCACAATACTTTAAAAGCTTAACTTTATCGTCCATCTTATATCCTTCAAAAATCTTAATAGCTTCTTCTTTTGACGTTCTCATACTCTTAATTGGTACATTTCTATCTATTATTTCTTGCATCTTAACCTTTATCTTATCAATTTCACCTTTACTTAATGGATTTTCCTTATGAACTTCTCCATATACTGCCTTACTTATAGCATGGTCTATTGTTATCTTTGATTCTGGAAATAAATCCAATGCTACCTTTATAAATATAAACTGTAAAGTTCTTGTGAATATTTTCATTCCAAGTTCTGTATCAAAGCCTATTAATTCTACTTCCCCATCATCCTCTATTACTTCAGTTAATTCACAATACCTTCCATTTAATTTGCATATAGCTATATCTTTAACCCTATCTTTGTAATTACCCATAATTAATTCATAAAAAGTCAGTCCTTTTTTAGCTTTAATTTTCTTATCTTTAAATTCAATCCCTCTACACTCCATACTATTCAAACCTTTCTTTCTATAATTTGATTATCCCTTTAGATTTTAATTCCACAATTTGAAAATTAAGCTTCCCGTCTCTGCAAAGTCTCTTATTCTAATTGTATTCAAATATTTGGGTACCATAATAATCATTTCAAATATATTATATACACTATTTCCAAAAAAGATAAACTTTTTTATTAAGTCTATAAAATAAAATAGACATTCCAAACTTACCATGAAATGTACTTATTTAACATAACTACTTTTTTATATGGTGAAATGATCTTAATTGCAGCATAGCTGCTTTTTTCTATGGTGAAATGATCTTAATTGCAGCATAGCTGCTTTTTTCTATGGTGTGTATATTAATTTTATTTTTGCAAATATTATTTTCGAGGTGATTTTTTAATGTTTGTAGTATCAATCAGAACTGCTATTTTATATTTGTTGGTTGTATTAACCATGAGGTTAATGGGAAAAAGGCAAATAGGAGAACTTCAGCCTTATGAATTTGTAATAACTATTATGATTTCAGACTTAGCATCATTGCCAATGCAAGACACAAGGCTGCCATTATTATTAGGTATTATACCAATTATAACATTGCTATTTTTAAAAACACTTTTAACACAAATAGGATTGAAATTTCAATATACCCGAAAGCTCGTAGATGGAGAGCCTTGCATATTAGTCCATAAAGGGAAAATTAATTACTCAACGCTAAAAAAGCAACAATTAAATATAGATGAGTTACTAGAAGAGTTACGACTTGCCAATTATTTTAATCTTGATGAAATTCAATATGCAATTTTAGAGAATGATGGTCAAATATCTATATTACCAACAGATTATAATTCTTCTAATGCATCAAATTCAGGAAATACTGCTCAAAACACTGAAGCAAAATTACCAAAAGTATTAATTTCTGATGGTGAAGTAAATAAAAACTCACTAACTTCCATGAATAAAGATGAAGAATGGATATCTAATCTACTTAAAAAGCACAATATTAAATCAATAAAGCATGTTCTTATTGCTTTATATGATACAGAAGGTAAATTTAAATATCAACTTTTTGATAAATACGAAAAGGAGGATACGAAATGAGAAATGCTATAATATCAATACTTTTGTTTCTCCTAACTATGTCCTGCGTATATTTTTTAAATAAGTCTGTCATTAGCTTATGCGATAAAATTGAAATGCAAACTGAAGATATCGAACTTAATATTGCGAGTGACAAAATGGAGGATGCCTATTATCAATCTCTTGAATTATTAAATACTATTCAAGATAATAATGTTTTAACATCTCTTTATCTTAGTCATCAAGAATTTGATAATTTGCTAAATGAGGCTTTAAAGTTATCTACATATCTTGTTCATAAAGATTCAACTGAAGCGCATACATCCCTGCATTTAGTAAAGCATAATACTGATCATCTAAAGAAGTTACAAGCTCCAAGTTTCGAGAATATTTTCTAATAGAACTTTGACATGCGAACTTTTATTGTATCATACATAAATTCCGCATATATAAGCATTCATTTTATTTGCAGAATTATGCACCACAATAATTTATGCATAAAACCTAGTGTTATTTGCATAAATTATTGTTTTTCTGCATAAACTTTATTTTTTAATGCATATTTTTAATATTTTTATGAATATTTTTTCATTTTACACTTGATTATTCTTTTATAAAACTGTATAATTATAAACATCAGTTAGGCATTATAAATTAGATTAATTTATTGATTATATTCGAGAAAATAGCATTGCATGTATGTTTATGCATTTTATATGATTATTTAGGAGGGCTTTTAAAATGATAAAATATAACAAAGTAGTTTTAGCTTATTCAGGAGGACTAGATACATCAATTATTATCCCATGGCTTAAAGAAAATTACGGGTGCGAAGTAATTGCTGTATGCGGAAATGTAGGGCAAAAGGACGAGCTTGATGGATTAGAAGAAAAAGCAATAAAAACAGGAGCATCAAAATTATATATTGAAGATTTAACTCAAGAGTTCGTTGATGATTATATCTTCCCTACTATTCAAGCTGGTGCTATATATGAAGGTAAATATCTTCTTGGAACCTCATTTGCTAGACCAATAATCGGAAAAAGGTTAGTTGAAATTGCTAAAGCAGAAGGAGCAGATGCAATTTGTCACGGATGCACAGGTAAAGGAAATGACCAAGTAAGATTTGAAATGGCAGTTAAAGCATTTGCTCCAGAAATGCCAATAATTGCTCCATGGAGAATTTGGGATATTAAATCAAGAGAAGATGAAATAGATTATGCAGAGGCTAAAAATGTTCCATTAAAAATCAACCGTGAAACAAATTACAGCAAAGATAAAAACATTTGGCATTTAAGCCATGAAGGTTTAGATTTAGAATTTCCTGAAAATGAACCACAATATGATAAAATTTTAGAACTTTGCAAAACTTTAGAGGCAGCTCCAAATGAGGCAACTTATATAACATTATCGTTTAAAAACGGAATTGCCGTTGCTTTAAATGGTAAAAAAATGAACAGCGTTGAATTACTAGATGAATTAAACAAAATTGGTGGAGAAAATGCTATTGGTATAACTGACATGGTAGAAAACAGACTTGTTGGTATGAAATCAAGAGGTGTTTATGAAACTCCAGGTGGAACTATTCTTTATAAAGCACATAAAGATCTAGAAGAACTTTGCTTAGACAAGGAAACAGCTCACTATAAAGAGCAAATTGCTTTAAAGTTTGCTGATTTAGTATATAACGGTCAATGGTTTACTCCTCTTAGAGAAGCATTAACTGAATTTATTAATAAAACTCAAGAAACAGTTACAGGAGAAATAAAATTAAAATTATACAAAGGAAATATTGTCAATGCCGGCATGACTAGCCCATACTCACTATATAGTGAAGAATATGCAACTTTCGGAGAAGATGGAGTATACGATCAAAAGGACTCTGCTGGATTCATTAATCTATACGGTCTTCCAACAGTTGTAAAAGCTAAAATGCAAGAAAAAATTAAGAAAGAGGAAATGTAATGAAGCTTTGGGGCGGACGATTCAAAAAAGGCACTGACAAATTAGTTAATGATTTTAATTCTTCTATAAATGTTGATAGCAGAATGTATAGAGAAGATATTGAAGGCAGTCTAGCTCATGCTTCCATGCTTGGAAATCAAAATATAATTTCTAAGGAAGCTAGTGATAGGATTACTTCTGGTCTTCTAGAAATATTAAAAAGAATGGATAATGGAGTTATAGAAATTGATGAAACTTCTGAAGACATTCATAGTTTTGTTGAAGGTACTTTGACATATTACATTGGTGAATATGGAAAAATGCTTCATACTGGAAGAAGCAGAAATGACCAAGTAACTTTAGATTTAAGATTATATTTAAAGAAAGCTATAAAGTCATTACAACAAGATATCATAGCTTTAGAAGAAGTTCTTTTGGAAAAAGCTAATGAAAACATAGGTACAATAATGCCTGGGTATACTCATATGCAAAAGGCTCAGCCGATTACATTCGCTCATCACCTTTTAGCTTATGCTGAAATGTTTAAAAGAGATCTAGGAAGACTTTCTGATTGCTATAAACGTGTTGATGAGATGCCACTTGGATCTGGAGCACTAGCAACATCCACATACCCTATTGATAGAGAATCTGTTGCTCGCGATCTTGGTTTTTCAAAGGTTACACTAAATAGTTTAGATTCTGTTTCTGATAGAGATTATGCTATTGAAACACTTTCTTGTCTTTCAATGATAATGATGCATTTATCAAGATTTTCAGAGGAAATAATTCTTTGGTGTACTAATGAATTTA
Organism: Clostridium beijerinckii; assembly: GCF_036699995.1. Lineage (NCBI taxonomy): Bacteria > Bacillati > Bacillota > Clostridia > Eubacteriales > Clostridiaceae > Clostridium > Clostridium beijerinckii. The sequence goes on from NZ_CP144906.1 coordinate 4,812,269, forward strand.
GCTTTATCGAACTTGATGATGGTTATAGCACTGGAAGCAGTATTATGCCTCAAAAGAAGAATCCTGATGTTGCAGAACTAGTTAGAGGTAAGACTGGTAGAGTTTATGGAGACCTTATGACTTTACTTACTGTTATGAAAGGAATTCCTCTCGCTTATAATAAAGATATGCAGGAAGATAAAGAAGCTCTATTTGATGGATTAGATACAGTTGTTCTTTCACTTAAAACTTTCTGTGGAATGATTAAAACAATGAAAGTTAAGAAAGAAAATATGAGAAAAGGTGCTGGTCTTGGATTTACTAACGCTACTGATGTAGCTGACTACTTAGTAAAAAAAGGTATGCCATTTAGAAATGCTCATGAAGTAGTCGGAGAAATAGTCCTTCAATGTATTAAAGATAACAAGATGATTGAAGAATTAACTATGGAAGAATTTAAGAACTTCTCTCCTACATTTGAGGAAGATATTTACCACGCTATAGATTTACTTACTTGCGTAGAAGAGCGTAAAGTTATAGGCGGTCCTTCTACAGAATCAGTGAAAATTCAAATTGAAGCATTAAAAAATTTTATAGCAGAAAATAAAGAAGTTTAATAAGACTAGTAATTATAAAGAAAAAATTTAATATTTTTTTCCTTGTAATAATAGCAGCCGTAACATTCTCAGATAACGGCTGCTAAGTCTTAGACTAAATACTCCTTAAGTGTATATTAATATCCCTTGAGGTATAGGTTTAACTAAGATTCAGATGGAAATCCCCATCTGAATCAAGTTCTACTTCATAAAAACTTTCAATTGTCTATGAAATTTCTAACACGAAATTTTATAGACAATTGAAATACTATAGTTAAGAATTAACATACAAAAATCAATAATATTATTTTGCAATAATCAAATAAACAAGGGGGCTATTTAAAATTGGTTAAAATCGGAATAATTGGTGCCACAGGATATGTAGGCGCTGAACTTTTAAGATTATTATTATCTCACCCAAAGGTTGAAGTTGCAGCTTTAAGTTCAGTTTCTTTTGAGGGGCAAGAGATTAGCAATATATATAAAAATTTTTTAAGCAAAACAAATCTAATTTGTGAGTCTGCACATGATGTTGTTGAAAAGTGTGATGTAATCTTCACCGCCCTACCTCATGGATTAAGTGAAGATATTGCTAAAAAAGCTCTAGACAACAAGAAGATCTGCATTGATATGGGTGCTGATTTTAGATTATCTAGCGAAGAAGAATATGAAAAGTGGTACGGAAAAAAATTCACACAACCTGAAATACATACAGATAGTGTTTATGGACTTCCAGAATTAAATAGAGATAAGATCAAAGAATGTTCTTTAGTTGCTAACCCTGGTTGTTATCCAACAACTATAGAATTAGGGCTAATGCCGTTACTTAAAAATTCATTAATAAAATTAGATAATATTATTTGTGATTCTAAATCTGGAACTACAGGCGCTGGAAGAGGATTAACTTTAAATACTCACTTTCCAGAAGAAAATGAAACTTTTGCTCCATATAAAGTAGGTGCTCATAGACATACACCTGAAATCGAGGAAACATTATCTGCTATGGCAGAAGATAAAGTAAATGTAACATTCACTCCTCACCTACTTCCAATTAATAGAGGAATAGTTTCAACAATTTACTGTATCCCAAGAGATAAAGTAAATCTTGAAGAAATTCATAAACTATATACAGAATTTTATAAAGATGAACCTTTCGTAAATGTACTTCCGCTTGGTGATACAGCTTCAATAAAAAACGTACGATTAACAAACGATTGTCATATATCTTTACACTTAAATCATAGAGAAGATCAAATTATTATTGTTAGTACTATAGATAACATGATTAAAGGTGCTGCCGGACAAGCAATTCAAAACATGAATATAATTTTAGGTTTTGATGAATCGGAAGGTTTAAATCTAATTGCACCAGCTTTTTAATTCATATCATTTTTAAGTAATAAAAACTTTAACTGATTTCATTATTAATTATGCATTGTGCATCGAGCACTGTGCATTGACTAAGGGGGTTATAAATTTGGATATAAAATATATAGATGGCGGAGTTACAGCTCCTAATGGTTTCTTAGCTTCTGGGGTACACTGTGGATTAAAGCCAGGAAGCTTAAAAAAGGATTTAGCTTTGATTTATTCGGAAGTTCCTGCTGCCGCTGCAGGAATGTATACTAAAAATAAAGTTAAAGGTGCTCCTATTTATGTTACAAAAGAGCATTTATCAAACAAGAAAGCACAAGCAATAATAATAAATAGCGGTAATGCAAATACTTGTAATGGTGATGATGGTTTAATTAAGGCAAAGAAAATGACTTCATTGCAAGCTAGTAAACTAAACTTAAAAACAGAAGATGTTTTAGTTGCATCTACAGGAGTAATTGGGGTTCCTTTAAATATAGATGCTATTAAAGACGGTATTCCAATGCTTACTGAAAAGTTATCAAAGGAAGGTGCTAATGATGCATCTTTAGCTATAATGACAACAGATACTTTTCAAAAGCAACTAGCTGTAGAATTTTATATAGGTGATAAGAAAATTACTATGGGGTCGATGGCAAAAGGTTCAGGTATGATTGAACCAAACATGGGAACAATGCTTTCCTTCATTACAACTGATCTTTCTATTGCTCCAGAATTACTACATGAAGCTCTACAATCGAGTGTTGGAGTAACTTATAACAGAGTCAGCGTTGATGGAGATACAAGTACTAATGATATGATATTAATTTTAGCTAATGGCTTAGCTGAAAATCCTACTATAACTGAAAAAGATGAAAGTTACAATACTTTCTTAAATGCCCTTACTGAGTTAAATACAATTATGGCTAAAAATATAGCTAAAGACGGTGAAGGTGCTACAAAGTTATTAGAATGTCAAATAATAGGTGCAAAGAATGAAAAAGATGCAGTTGTTTTAGGCAAGAGTGTAATAAACTCTAGTTTAGTAAAGACTGCAATGTTTGGTAGCGATGCGAACTGGGGAAGAATTCTTTGTGCACTTGGATATGCAAATATTGATTTCGATCCCGAAAAAGTTGATGTTGCCTTTGAAAGTAAGGCTGGCTCAATAAAAGTTTGTGAATCTGGCAGTTCTTTACCCTTCGATGAAGATATTGCAAAAAAGGTTCTTAGCGAAAATGAAATAGTTATTAAAGTTAACTTATCCTTAGGTAATTATAGTGCTTATGTTTGGGGCTGTGACCTAAGTTACGAATATGTAAAGATAAATGGTGATTACAGAAGTTAATCTTAAATTATAAATAAATATACTTTAAACTTATTCCGATGTACAGTTCTTAATATGTTAATTATGAACTGTACATTCTAAATTGACTGGGGGTATTAACTTGTTGAATCATACTGAAAGAGCAGAAGTCTTAGTTCATGCACTACCTTATATACAGCGTTACCGTGGAAAAATAATAGTGGTAAAATACGGTGGAAATGCAATGATAAGTGATGAACTTAGAGAAACAGTAATAAATGATATTATATTAATGAAATGTGTTGGAATCGAACCAATTGTAGTACATGGTGGCGGTCCTGATATTTCAGATTTATTAAATAGATTAAATCACAAAAGTGAATTTATTAACGGCTTAAGATATACTGATGATATTACCATTGAAGTAGTTCAAATGGTTTTAGGCGGAAAAGTAAATAAAAATCTAGTTTCTTTAATAGAGAAATTTGGAGGAAAGGCCATTGGCTTATGTGGAATGGATGGCTCTCTTTTAAAAGCTAAAAAAATAGAATCTGATAACGACTTAGGGTATGTAGGTGAGATAACTAAGGTTAATACAGAAATATTAAAAACTACCATAAGTTCAGGATATATACCTGTTGTTGGTAGCGTAGCTTTAGGAGAAGATGATAATAAGGCATACAATATAAATGCTGATACTTGCGCAGCAAAAATTGCATCAGCATTAAAAGCTGAAAGATTAATACTGCTTACTGACGTTCCAGGAGTTATGAAAGATCCAAAAGATATATCTACTCTAATTAGCACATTAAGATTACATCAAATTCCTAAATTATGCCTTGAAGGGATAATAAAAGGTGGAATGATTCCTAAAATTGATTGTTGCGTTGAAGCAATTAGAATGGGTGTTGAAAAAGCAACTATCCTTGATGGACGTGTACCTCATTCCATTCTTTTAGAGTTATTCTCTAATGAGGGTATCGGAACAATGATTTATTAATCAAAATATTAAAATATTTTAGAAACTTCAAATAAATTTCTCTAATAATAGTTAATGATCTAAAGTTTATACTAGATATTATTAACTATTGAATAATTTAAAGGGGGCAATTTTATGTCATATGATTTTAACGAAGCAAAAGAACACGTTGTTAATAGCTATGGTCGTTTAGATCTTATACTCACTCACGGCGAAGGTGTTTATCTTTATGACCAAGATGAAAATAAATATTTAGATTTTACAAGTGGAATTGGTGTCAGCAGCTTAGGATATGGACATGAAAAATGGGTTAAAGCTACTAGTAATCAATTAAAAACACTTGCTCATACATCGAACATATTTCATACTGAACCAAGTTTAAAACTTGCTAAAGAATTAACTGAAAAGGCCAACATGAGTAAAGTCTTTTTTGCTAATTCTGGCGCTGAAGCTAATGAAGGATCTATTAAACTAGCTAGAAAATACAGTTACGACAAATATGGTGCTGGAAGAAGTAAAATTCTTACTCTAATTCAATCATTTCACGGTAGAACAATAACAACCCTAAAAGCAACTGGCCAAGAGAAATTTCATAAGTACTTCTACCCTTTTACAGAAGGTTTTGATTATGTAAAAGCAAATGATATAGAAGACTTTAAAGCTAAGCTTACAGATGATGTTTGTGCCATAATGCTCGAAGCAATACAAGGTGAAGGTGGTGTTATCCCTCTTGATACAAAATTCGTTCAAGAAGTAGTAAAAGCGTGTAACGAGAAAGATGTTCTTGTAATATTCGACGAAGTTCAATGTGGTATAGGTAGAACAGGTAAAATGTTTGGGTATAATAATTTCAATGTAGAGGCTGATATAGTCTCTGTAGCAAAAGGTCTTGGTGCAGGACTTCCTATAGGCGGAATACTTTGTTCCTCTAAAGTTGCAGATGTATTCAAACCTGGTGATCATGGCTCAACTTTCGGAGCAAATCCTGTTGTATGTTCTGGTGCTTTAGTTGTTCTTGAAGAGATTTGTAATGAACAATACTTTGAGAAAATATATAAAAGAGGATTATTTGTAAGAGAGCTAATAGATGAAGCTAAAAATCCTCAAATTGTAGATGTACGCGGTATGGGATTAATGATCGGAATAAAGGTGAAATGTGATCCTGCTCTAGTCCAAAAAGAAGCTATAAAAAAGGGATTGTTAGTGCTTACAGCCGGTAAAGATGTTGTTAGGCTTCTCCCACCCCTTACTATAACTGAGAAAGAATTAAAAGCTGGTATAGACATTATTCTTGAAATTTTATCTAGCCTTAATTAAATTTTAATTTGGCATGAATATGATCTTTATCGCATCTTTTGAATCTTCCCCTTAACTGCTCATTTTTCACTTTCTTATTGTTTGGAGGCATATATTTATGAAAAAAGATTTATTAAAAATGGATGATCTTTCTAAAGAAGAAATTCTGGATATTTTAAATTTAGCAGATCAGTTAAAATACGAACAAAAACATGGCATAGAACATCATCACCTTAAAGGTAAAAGTTTAGGTATGATTTTTGAAAAATCATCTACTAGGACCAGAGTTTCCTTTGAAACTGGCATGTATCAATTAGGTGGAAATTCACTTTTTTTGACTGATAGAGACATGCAAATTGGTCGTGGTGAGCCAATTGAAGACACTGCTAGAGTCCTTTCTAGATTTATACAAGGCATAATGATTAGAACTTTCTCACAAGATGAAGTTGAAAAATTAGCTAAATATGCATCAATTCCGGTTATAAATGGATTAACAGATGAAGAACATCCTTGTCAAGTACTAGCTGATTTGATGACGATAAGGGAAAATAAAAATATATTAGAAGGTCTAAAAGTTGCTTTTATTGGTGATGGTAACAACATGGCCAATTCTCTAATGATTGGCTGCCTAAAAGTCGGCATGAATTTTGCAGTTGCATCTCCTGAGAATTATACAGCATCTAAGGAATACCTGAATAGAGCTAAAGAGATCGCAGAAAAAGAAGGCGTTACTTTTACAATTACTACATCTCCACTTGAAGCTGCTAAAGATGCTGATGTTATAATTACTGATGTGTGGGCTAGTATGGGCAGAGAAGAAGAGGCTAATGAGAGACTTAAAGCCTTTGAAGGATTCCAAGTTAATAAAGAATTAATGACTATTGCTGATAAAAATGCTATGGTGCTTCATTGTCTTCCTGCTCATAGAGGAGAAGAAATTTCAGCTGAAATTTTGGAAGAACATGCTGATTCAATTTTTGATGAATCTGAAAATAGATTACATGCCCAAAAAGCTGTCCTTGTTAAATTAATGAAATAGTAAAACGCTAGTTAACTAAAAAATGATATACTTGTTTACTTCGATTGCTAAAAAAATTGCAAAGAATTTCTATCATTTCAAGGTAAAAAATTGTTAAAGTTACATGCACTCAACTAGTAACAAATTTTCACCTTGAAATAATGAAACTCAATAATTTTTTTTCTGATGCATTCTGCGCAAACAAGTATATCATTTTTTTATATTCATATATAACTTAAATATTTATTTTATAAATTATTATTAATTTTGTAGTCGTGATGATAAAATATAATTATATGTATAATTTATTTTTAATTTAACTAATGATAATTTACTCAACATATATTTTTAGAGGAGATAATATGGATATTGATTTAAAAGAAAAAGTAAAAAAACTCCCTTCTTCACCTGGTGTATATCTTATGAAGGATTCACTGAATAACGTTATTTATGTTGGTAAGTCAAAGAACTTAAAAAGTAGAGTTGGATCATATTTTATAAATTCTAAATCTCATTCTCCTAAAATTCTTAAGTTAGTTCAAAATCTCAAGGATTTTGAGTATAAAATTACTGATACTGAATTTGAGGCTTTTTTGCTTGAATGCGAATTAATAAAGAAAATTAAGCCTGCTTATAATAGGCTAATGAAAAATCCTAAGTCATATTCTTACATAAAAATAGTTCTTAACGAAAAATATCCAAATATTGAAATATCTCATGAATCGAATGAAATGGATGGAAACATTTATTTTGGTCCATATTCAAGAAAAAACATTGTTGAAAAAGGGCTTTATGGTATTAAAGAATACTGCAAAATACAATGCAGTAATAATCAGCGAAAAACTTCATCCTGTTTTAATTACTCTATAGGATTATGTATTGGAATGTGTTTAGATAGTACACCAAGAGAAGAGTATACCAATATATTAAATAAAATAGTAAATCTTCTTAATGGTAATGATAAAAGTATTCTCCAGGAAATGGAACATATAATGAATAGTGCTTCTGAAAAATTTGATTTTGAAACTGCCGCTAAATATAGAGATTACATAAATTCAGTAAATTATTTGCTAGAGAAAATTAAAATTGTCAAATTTACTAAAAGAAATAGAAATATTGCTTTGCTTGAATATTTAGATAACGACATAGTTAAATTTTTTCTTATTAGAGGAAATAAGGTACTCTTTAGTGATAAATATACTTTAAAAAACTTTGATTTAGAAACATTGAAAAGTATTCTTAAAAATAATATTTTATTTTACTTTAACAATAAAGATGTTCCAATCGAAATTGGAAAAGAAGAAATCGATGAATCCCAAATAATTTACACATATTTAAAAAGTAACTCTAATAGCTGCAAACATATTATGATTCCAGAAGAATGGTTAAGCGTTCCAAATAATGATATGAACATATATAATATCCTTAATAAGCTGTTACCTAGTATAAAAAATGATACCTACTAATAAAATTGTGCCTACTTGTTCGTAATTGTACAAGTAGGTATAATTATTATACTAAGTTCATTTAACTAAGTATATAATTTATAAAAGGAGATTTTAACTATGGAATTAATGAAAGCAATCGCAATGCGTAAATCTACTAGAAGCTATAAATCTGAGCAAATCAGTGATGAATCTTTAAATACTATTATTAATGCTGGCTGTGCAGCACCAGTAGGGATGGGTGCATATAACTCAGTTCATCTAACTGTTATTCAAAATTCCGACTTATTAGATAAAATTACAGCAGTTACTGCAAAAGTATTTGGAAATCCAAATATGAAACCATTTTATGGCGCTCCTACATTAGTAATTGTTTCCGGAAAACCAAATGAAAAAGCTCCAGCTATCGAAGTCGCTAACGCTGCATGTATAGTTGAAAACATGTCTCTTGCTGCTACTGATTTAGGAATCGGTAGTGTCTATTTATTAGGTTTTCTATTTGCTCTTTCTAGTGATAATGATCTTCTAAAAGAATTAAGCTTGCCAGAAGGTTTCGTACCAGCAGCTGCATTAGCATTAGGTTATCCAACTGAACCTCTAACAAAAGAAAAAGACTTAAAACAAACTATTCAAATAAACACAATAAAATAATAATTCAAACATAACATAAACTTCAATCCAATAGTGAATTATTAAAAATTTATATAAATTTGTTCGATTAAATAGTGAGGTGTGAAAATGAAAGTATTACTTATTAATGGTAGTCCAAAAGCTAAAGGATGTACCTATACCGCTTTATGTGAAGTAGCCAGTGAATTAGAAAAAGAAAATATTGAAACAGAAATCTTTCAAATAGGAAATAAACCTATTAGTGGCTGTATTGGTTGTGGTGGCTGCTATAAAAGTGGTGAAGGTAAATGCGTATTTAGTGATGATATCGTAAATATCGCTTTAGAGAAGGCAAAAGAAGCTGATGGATTTATATTCGGTTCACCTGTCCATTACGCTGCTCCTTCAGGTTCAATTACATCTTTTTTAGACAGATTCTTTTATGCTGGAAATTGCTTTGCACATAAACCTGGTGCTGCAGTTGTAAGTTGCCGTAGAGGTGGGGCTGCTTCAGCTTTTGATCAATTAAATAAATATTTTACTATTTCAAATATGCCAGTTGTTTCTTCTCAGTATTGGAATATGGTTCATGGCAATACTCCTGAAGAAGTTAAACAAGATTTAGAAGGAATGCAGACAATGAGAATGCTTGGCAAAAATATGGCATGGCTTTTAAAATCCATAGAGGCTGGTAAAAAAGCAGGTATTTCATTACCTGAAAGTGAACCTAGAGTTGCAACTAATTTTATTAGATAACTCTATTTTAGAAAAAGGATTTAATAAAAATTATATTTTCTTAACTTTTATTAAATCCCTCTTACACTTATCAATTAATTAAATATATATTACAATTAAACTTCTATATTCTAGTTTTAACTTATCGCTTGGCTTATTAAAGTTTTAAATGTAAACTTACTATTTCAACATATAATCTCTTAGTATATTATATCTCTAGTTTCCGCTTTAATCATTATCTTATAATTGTTTTCCATTGGTAGAAATTACATTTTTAAACCACTCAAAGCTCTTTTTCTTATACCTTTTTAAATCTCTCAAATCTGATTCATCACGATTTACAAATATAAATCCATATCTTTTTTTCATCTCACCTTGTGAACTTAAAATGTCAGTACATCCCCAAGTTAGGTATCCTATAACATCTACTCCTTCTTCCATGGCTAATTTCATTTGCTCTATATGTGCTCTCAAATAATCTATTCTATAATCATCCTCTACTGTTTTATTTTCATTCAATTCTTCTCTAACGCCAATTCCACATTTTCAGTTACAAAGATAGGCATTTTATATCTTGCATATATCTCTTTTAAAGCTATTCTAAAGCCTATAGGGTCAATAGCCCATCCCCATTCATTTTTCTTTAATAGTGGGTTGGGTGTCATTCCTTTGATTATACTCTCCTCATCTTCCGGATCATCTTTTACAGTTGAACTTTGATAATAACAGCATTCTTTTTTTATCATCTCTTTCTGATTATTACAATTCAGATAATATAAGATCAAATGTTAATGAATTTAAACTTATTAGTTCATCTGATGAACTTGGCAAATTATTGCAGGTAGAAGTAAATTCTCATGTTTGGCTTATAAAAAGAGTTCGTTATATAGATTCCCATCCTATTCATACAGAAGAGATTTACATGCCATATTCCTTATTTCCAAACCTTAAAACAGAAGATTGTGAATCCAGTTTACTTTCATATATTGAGTCTCAATACGATTATAAAATTAGTCACGGTATTAGGACTGTCAGTTCTGTCAAATTAAATAAATATGAGAGCGATTTATTAGATTTACCCAATAAGTATGTTGTAATGCAGATTGAAAATGTAGGTTATTTAACTAATAATAGAGTATATGAATATTCTATAAGCAAATCCAGAGAAAGTAAGTTTCAATATTATTGTAGACGATAAAACTAATATTATATAAATCCGTATTATTAAAAAATTTAGAATAAAAATATCCTTCAAATACTTAATCCCAAAGTTAAGCATTTAAAGGATATCATTATTTTAGTTATATAATATATATGTTCCATAAAATTTAATTCATTAATATTTATTTAAGGCTATTAGATACTATCTCAAATAATTTTGTAAAGAATTGATTATCTTATTTAGAACTTATATATATTTTTTTATTCTGATCTATTTCTTACTGCATTTTTTACATTGGCTTTTTTGATTATTATTTCGCTTTGATTCGTTGTCATCTGCAACTTCTTCCGAAAATTCTGTCATTAACTTTGAACGGTTCATTTTATTGCTAACCCTTACATAGCTATTTTTATTCTTTTCAGTACTCCTAAAATATTTCATTATCATATAAATTGATGAAAATAAAGCTATCATTATCAGTCCTGCTATAAGTCCTGGTGCCTGATCTGAAATAAGAGGCATGCTAAAAATAACTACAATCATACTTATTAGTCCAATCCAAGATGTATACGGAAATCCAGGCATTTGACATTTCCCATCTGGAGGACATCCATTTCTTTTACGAAATCTTATGTGCGTTGCCATAATTACTGCGTAAGTAAAAAGTAGAGAAAATCCACTTGCCGTTACTAGAAAGAGATATATTCTAGGAAATAGCAATCCAAATCCTAATCCCAAAAGCATTGAAATCCCTGAAAATACTATAGCCTTGTAAGGAATATCACTTTTATCCTTCAAAAACTTAGGTGCATCACCTTCATCTGCAAGTGATCTTAGCATCCTTGCAATCCCAAACATAGAAGCGAGAGATGCAGAAAGTATAGCTGTAATAAGTACTAAATTAATTACATTTCCAGCCCATGTAATTCCCAATCTATCAAGAGCCGCAACCATTGGACTTATATTTTCGCTTAAATCTGCTGTAGGAATTAAAGGAAGTAATGCTATAAGAGAAATTATGTAGAGTGATATAAGACTTACAACTGTATAATTAATTGCTTTTGGTATTGTTTTTCTTGGATTATCAGCTTCTGAGGCTGCTAACCCTATTATTTCAAAACCAGCATAAGCAAATACTACTATAAGCATTCCTCCTGCAATACCTCCTATGCCACTTGACATAAAAGGTTCTCTCATAAGCTCTCCTGCTCCTACCGCTGTTCTTCCCGGAATTATTCCAGTAACAAGTAGAAAAGATATAATTATAAATGAAATTATTGCAAAAAGCTTTATAGCTGAAAGACCACTAGTGAGCTTACTTAATTTATCAGCCCCTAAAAGATTAAGCAAAGTTACACCAACAATAATTATAGTTCCTCCTATAGCTATTGATATATTCGGAATCCATTCATTCAATAAAATTGATACAGCAGTAGCCTCACTAGACATTGAAAGTACCATACCAATCCAGTAAACCCAGCCAACAACAAATCCTGTTCCAGGTCCAAAAGCTTCTGATGCAAAAGTCCTAAAGGATCCAGAATGTGGATTTGCAACAGTCATTTCAGATAAAGCATAAAGTATAAAGTATACTAAAATTCCTCCCAATATATAGGATATCAAAACAGATGGTCCTGCAGCATTAATAGCCACCGCTGAGCCAAGAAAAAACGATCCTCCTATTATGCTTCCCAAAGCCATCATTGTGAGCTGCCAAGCAGATAATCCTTTGTTTTTTTTCTTCATAAATATTCTCCTCCGTACTAAAACATCTAAGAAAAGCAAATAAAAGTATTTGCAAATTTCTTAACGATGTACTAAATAACTTCTAGAATATTATTCCTCAAAATTCATATAACATGTACTTTATCTAAATATAAAATTTTATATCTATTATTTTATTTGAAATAAGCTTTAAATATGTAAATCAAATCCATCTAAAAATAAAAGATAAAAGTTAATGCTGGTAACTAGCACTAACTTTTATCTCATCCAAGATTAAATGTAAAACTTAATTATTTAATTCTAATTATTTTCTTCTATTTTTCCTACTATAAATATATATGATAATGCTCCTATTAAAGCTAAAATACCTATCAAAGCTATTGCTGGAGTAAAATTACCACCTGATACAATAATACCTATTACGATTGGAATTACTATTGATGATAAAGCTCCAGTGCAGTTAAATACACCACCAGCTAATCCAACTAAATTTTTAGGTGCCAATAATGATACAAATATCCAAGTAATAGTTGCTAATCCATTACCGAAAAATGCTATAGCCATGAACATTACTATTAATGGAGTGCTATCAACAAAATTTGCTCCAATTATAGTTGTTGTTAATAATAATCCAATAATTATTGGGGTTTTTCTTGCTACTCCCATAGAAACTCCTTTTTTTATGAGCTTATCTGATACAAAACCTGAAACTAAAACACCACAAAATGCAGCCAAATATGGTACTGATGAAACAAAACCTGACTTTATAAAACTTAGATGTCTATATTCCACAAGGTATGTTGGAAACCAAGTTAAGAAAAACCAAAATGTTGATGATATAGTGAATTGACCAATATATATTCCTATGAGCTTACGGTTAGAAAACATCATCTTTAAATCGCTAAATTTAAACTGAGATTTTTCCTTAGCTGTCGAATTATTTGCATCCTCATCTTCTATTATAGCTCCACCTTCTCTGATATAATTTAGTTCAGCTGTATTTATACGTTTACTTTTGCTTGGATCTCTGTATAGTGCATACCAAACAATTGCCCATGCAATTCCTACAAGTCCTGTAAGTATAAATAAGAATTTCCAACCAAACTTATCTTCTAATATAAATAGTAATGGGCTCACAAATGCTAATCCAACAAATTGAGCTGAAGAGTATATTGCAATAGCAGATGCTCTTTCATTTGTTGGAAACCAACTTGATGCCACTTTATTACTTGCGGGCATAACTGGTGCTTCAAAACATCCTATAGATAAACGTAAACCTAAAAGTGATCCAAATCCACCTACAATACTTTGTAACAATGTAGCTAATGACCATATGAATAAACTACATGCATATACAGCACGAGGTTTAAATTTATCAACTAAATATCCACTAGGTATTTGCAATGCAGCATATACCCATCCAAACGCTGAAAATATCAATCCCATTTGAACAGTTGATAATTTCAAGTCTTTAGACATATGAGATGCCGCTACAGATATGTTTGAACGATCCATGTAATTTATTACTATATTTATAAATATTAGAGCTAATACTAAATATCTTACTCTAGTTGGCTTCTCTTCAGTCAAATTAGTCTTATAATTATTATTTATATTCATACTCTTTATTCCTTCCTATCTTTAAATAAATTATTCTCTATTTAGACGAATTGAAGAAAATAGCAGTTTCAAAATATTACGATTATTTTTAATCATAATACATAGTAGCTTGCACTTACCTCTGTCCTTATGATAATTTTCTGAGACAGTATAGCGGAAAATAAGGTTGCAAGATTGGCTTGCTATTTTCTAATTTCGCCTTCTTAAAGCATATCTTAGTATACTCTTACCTCAATGATCTCAGCTTTCCTGCATCCATTTGTTGATTCAATGGTAACTCTAATTTTACTTGCTAAAATCTTACCTATATCTTTAAATATTTCTTTTCGCTTACGATTATTTTTCTTAGATGCAATAATCTTCCATTTGTTATCCTTCCATATGGAAACCCTATAATCTTTAACTAATTCAGGCAATACAGAAAAATCAGTGTAATGATGATGAAGATTTATAAGATCTTCGTTTACATCATCGTTAAATGTAATGTGAATTTCCTTAATTTCAATATCATTTTCCCATTCAAGTTGTATCCACTCATCTGTATCTTTAATATCTTCTGATATCCACATATGAGGACCTCCATAAGGTCTTGAGTAACCATCTGTAATTTTACTAGGAGAATATGCATTTGTTTCACCATGAATTCTAAAGCAAAATTCTTTTCTAGCCATTTCTTTCATAGACCACTCAACAATTGGATTTATACCAATATAATCATCAAGATTTGTATTTTCTATAGTCTTTTTAGTAAATGAAAGTACACCTGTTAATTGTTCAGAAGATAAATGTATTGTAACTTTATCATTAGCCTTTACAACCAAAAATAGATTTCTTGCTACTTCTGATTCTAATGCAAAGTCACTCTTAACCCATTGATTTCTTCCTTTTTCCACTTGTATTTTTTTCTTCTTCAAAAGACTTTTAGGAATATAGTTTTCTGCTCTGCCTGTATCCCAAAGTTCTACTTCCAAAGTAGTTTGTTCTAAACTAGAAATTAGTATTTCTATATCTTCAACTCTGTTTTCTATTGGAAATAAAATTCCTATATCTGTGGTCAACCTATATTCATCGTTAGAATTTACGACTTCAATTTTCCTTAATGATGTAGATGCCATAATAGATGCTGATCTAGCCTTATCTTTCATGTCCTCATTTTTTATTCCTATAATAGATCCATCTTGCTTTAATAAAATCTGCTGTAATTTCTTAATATGCTTCATATATAAATCCCTAGGAATAATTTTATATTCTACACACATTGCTGCCGCTAATCCAACAGCTTCTCCTATAGTAGCACAAGTTGCCATAACTCTAGTTGCTCCAAAAGCTATATGTGATGCGCTAATATTCCTTCCAGCAAACATCAAGTTCAATACGTTTACAGAATATGTGGAACGAAACGGTATATGAAATATTCCATCAGCTTGTATATTTCTAGAGCCACAGCTTTCCTCATATATTCCTTTCTCAGGATGAAGATCTATTGACCAACCACCAAAAGCTATTCTATCATCAAATTCAGTCTGTTCAATAATATCATTTTGATTTAAAACGTAATCTCCTATAAATCTCCTATATTCTCTTTTACCTGGAATTGACCCAACCCACTCTAATGTTAGATTGTCTGCATCATAATTTCCTGAATTTTTTATATAATCCCATATTCCATATACTAGTGTCCATAACTCATCTCTTATTATTTCATTGTCTTTTACTATATCAACTTCTCCACCTAGTTCTATCCACCAATAGCAGCAACCTGAGTCATTAGATTTTATAACTCTATTCTTTGGAATACTAGTTTTACTTATATCTTTTGCAAAATTAGGTGGAATAAATTTAACTGGATGTCCAGCATCTTTAGTATAAAATAATATAGTACTTCCTAATAAAATTTTATCTTCCTTTTCTGGCGCCAATAATTCATTATATTTATATCTGGATTCTCTTCCTAAATTATATTTAGCACCAGCTAATGCTCCAATAAATCCATCTCCAGAACAATCTAGATATACCTCACTTTCAAATTTTGTCTTAGTTTCTGCTCCAATTGTCCACCCTGTCACAGATTTTATTTTATTTTCTTTTTCTCCTTCAATTACATCGATTTCTGACACTTCTGTATTTAAAAATAAAGAAATATTTTTTTCATCTTTTACCTTTTCTAATAATAGCATGTCCCAAAAGTAGGGATTTCCATCTGGATTGCGATACTGATTTTCTAAAAACAATTCTCCCATGATTCCAGTTTCTCTGGCATATCTGTTTACTCCATGTTTTGTTGCTCCACATACCCATACACGAATTTCACTACTAGAATTTCCACCTAAAATTCCGCGATTTTGCACTAAAGAAACACTTTTACCATTTCTAGCAGCAGAAATAGCTGCACACACACCTGCTAAACCACCACCTATTACGGTTATATCCTTTTTTACATTTTTGTAATTCATAATTCGCTCCCTTTATAGATATATTAATCCTAATGTCTACATCTATTTAGTGTTTTAATATTTACAATGCATTGTACCATTTTTTTATAATCAGCTTTAAATTGAGCCTATCACTATCATATCCCACACTGATTATATCTTTATAATATATTAGGACATTAATTTTTTGAATTCACTAACGTATCATCTACATATACTTTATTTCATATATTAGATATAACAATTATTATCTATACAAAATATAAATATCTTAAAAAAGAAATATCCAGCATTCACATATTCTGCAATCAAAATCTCTATAGATAAACAACTTAGGAATTTGATTTATACTTGGCAATAAATACCATACCAGAAAGTAGAAACATTTTTATGCAGCAGGCATTGAAAATGAGCTGTTAAAAGCTTTTAATTGTAGGTTGTTCAACTAATGCTTGTCACAATGAAATTGGGAGCAAGCATTAGTTGTGCAACCTGCAATTTAGAACTTTCAGCGAAATTTTCATAGTCCTGTGAAATAACAATGTTTCTACTTTCGTTGGATTATTGCATAAGTATAAGTTATATATTGTTTATCTATATATAAATACAGATATAATTACTTTAATTACTTTTTAAATGTTTACATTTCACTTCTATTTTCTTATAATTCTTCTATGGCATAATCTTCTTAGCTCTTAAAGGAGGCTTATTGATGTTTGATTTAAATAATTTTAATGTAAATATTAATCAACATATTTTTTGGGATAAAAAAGAACATTTTTTATTGGATGAAGACATAGATTCAAACTGGGTACTTTACGCTATTGAAGATGGTGAATGCAGTTACGAAGTTGAATCTCATAAAGGAAAATGTAAATTTGGTGATATTGTAATTTGTCCACCTGGAATAATTTTTAAAAGAGAGGTCATTACCACTCTTACATTTCACTTCATAAACTTTTCAATAAATTCTGGAGATGATACTTCATCTTTTCCAGTTGGTAAAATATCTGTATCAGATTTAAAA
Source organism: Clostridium beijerinckii (assembly GCF_036699995.1). Classification (NCBI taxonomy): domain Bacteria; kingdom Bacillati; phylum Bacillota; class Clostridia; order Eubacteriales; family Clostridiaceae; genus Clostridium; species Clostridium beijerinckii. The sequence continues at coordinate 4,829,551 of NZ_CP144906.1, forward strand.
AGACTTAATAATATGTACTACTATTTAAAATTATATAGCCATAATAATAATATTGAATTAAACCAATGGAAAAGCTCGTTGATAAGCGATATTATGAAATTACATTATATAGAAACTCAATATAGCAGCTCCCCAAAAAACTTTGTTCAGGATGAAATTATAAACTATTCATTAAAGTACTTAAATAAATATGCTTATGAATCCATTAAAATCAAAGATTTTTCAGCTTCGCTAGGACTTAGTTCCGTTCAGTTTACTAGACGATTTCACAAGTGTATAGGAACGACTCCTATTGAATATATAACTTCTTTAAGGCTAAGAAGAGCTCAAGTATTATTGCTCAGAACCGAAGATACATTAGATTGTATTGCTTCAAAATGCGGATATGATAACGGATTTTATCTTAGTAGGGTCTTTGCCAAGAACTTAGGCATATCACCTTCTGATTACAGAAAAAAATACCGGTAATAAATTCATATAAAATAAAAATCTAATATATTTATATTGTGCAACCCACATATAAATATATTAGATTCTTAAAAACCTGCTGTGAATCAGCCAGTACAAAATAAACTGTTTAGAGCCTTTACTTTCTCAAATATAAAGCAAATAACAACAAACCATAGAACCTAGCTATCTACTTTTCTATATAATTAATCACATTTTTTACTATTAAATTAATAGTTCCATCGCCGTTTCTTTGTATCTCAAACTTACTAGGGTCGTGATATGTCTCTTCATTGATATACAAATCAATTTGTTTATCAATATTAAGTCTAACTCTTTTTAATTTCTTCTCAACCCAAGTTTTATCCACAGCTACTTCTTCCTGAAGTCCTTGTTGTTTTATATAAGTTGAAAACTCTTCTTTCGCTTGAGGGTGCTCATTAAATAATTCAGCCGAAAACTCATCTATATTAATAGAATCTTCTTCTTTTAATTTAGTTTTTATTGCAGTTCTAATCTCTTCAGCTCTTCCTGCATCATTTGTAACATTTTCTCTAGTCCAGTTCTCTGCTGCCTTTACAAAAGTTTTGGTCATATCTCTTTCATTTGTAACAATGCTTGCACCTAAGAATGTGTTTATAAAATAATTTGCCCCATACTCATCTTCTTTACTACCTTTTTGCTTATCTAAAATCATTAGGTTATATTTATCCTCTTCTATAATTGGTTTAATAAATGCAGCTTTTTGAATTCTTTGCCCACTTCCTGGAAGCCCTGCTGCTTGAGGTACTATCCCTATACCTATTTTTTGATCTATAAATTGAACTTCATGAGTAAAATTTTTAACGTAATCCATCTTAAGTATTCCTACCATTGGACCTTGATCCGTAGTTAAAGACACTATTATTAAATCTCCTGACGGGATATTCACATTTCCTTTCATTATTATGAATAACTGCCTAGCTAATTCTTTAGATAGATTAACTAAGTTATTGTCTACTCCAGTCAGATAATCCTGCGCTACTTCTTTAACTATGTTTCTTTCTGGATTAAACTTTCCATATTTAAGTTCATCATCCTTAAAGCATTTTTCTAGATGCTTATGTAAGAAAAAATATATATCTTCGTCTAATTCCAAACTATATTCGTTTAAAATAGGTTCTTCACCATTACTATCTAATATATGAATAACTGCTTCATTTACATTAATCTCATTTATGTATTCCATACTTTCACCACCAAATAAATTTATACATTAGATATTATAAACTTTAAGTAAATTAAAAAAAAGCCTTAAAGTATACAAAAAAAATGGAAAAGAGTCTGATATAAAACTTAATTTCTTATATCATCAATCTCTTTTCCACATTTTTAAATATTCTTAATTTATTAATCAGATAATTTTCCTAATCTAATTATTGATCTTCAAATTTACTTACATAATTTTTTAAATTCATCTGCTACAAATTGTACTTGTGTTCCTACAACAACCTGTACACTTGTTTTTCCTGGTCTTATTATTCCAGATACACCTGCTGATTTAATAACTTTTTCATCTACAGCAGCTTGATCTTTAATTTCTAAACGTAATCTAGTTACACAATTATCTATAGATACTACGTTTTCTTTTCCTCCAACACCCTTTAATATTATAGCTGCCACTTGAGTATAATCATTATTCGCAAGTTTTACATTTAGTTCTTCAGCGTCATCATCTTCCCTACCAGGTGTCTTTAAATTAAATTTTGTAATTGCAAAACGGAATGTTACATAATAGATTACTGCAAATACTAAACCTATTGGGATTAACATTATTGGATTTTCTGCCATAGGCGCTTTGAAACTTAAGAACCAATCTACAAATCCAGCACTAAAGTTAAATCCAGCTCTTACTGGTAATAATGTACATACAAATGCTGAAATTCCTGTTAATCCAGCATGAAGAACATATAAACCTGGAGCTAAGAACATAAATGCAAATTCTAATGGTTCTGTAACACCTGTGAAGAATGAAGATATTGCTGCTGCTAATAATAAACCATATACCGCTTTCTTCTTCTTATCTTTAGCTGTATGGTACATAGCTAATGCTCCTGCTGGTAATCCAAACATCATTACTGGGAAGAATCCAGTCATATACATACCAGTTACTCCTTGTGTTCCTTTACCTGACCAGAAGTTACCAAGGTCATTAATTCCAGCTACATCAAACCAGAATACTGAGTTTAGTGCATGGTGAAGACCAAATGGTATTAATAATCTATTGAAGAATGCATAAATACCAGATCCAACTGCACCTGTTGATACAATAGCTTCACCAAATGCTACTAATGCACCATAAATAAGAGGCCATGCAAAGAATAATACTATAGATGCAACTATTGAATATGCTGCAGTTACAATTGCGACACATCTTTTTCCACTAAAGAATCCCAATGCATCTGGTAATTTAACACTTTTAAATCTGTTATAACAAGCTGCACCGATTAAACCTGATAAAATACCAATAAATTGTGTTTGAGTTTTGGCGAATGCTGGCGCTACCTCTTTAACATCAATTCCCTTAAACATTGCTACAGCTCCTGTAGATAATAATGTTGTAATCATAAGCCATGAAACAAGCCCTGCAAGTCCTGCTGTACCGTCATTATCATCTGACATTCCTACACCTACACCAATTGCAAACAAAATTCCCATATTGTCAATTAAAGCACTACCTGCTTTTAGCATAAAAGCTGAAGCAATGTTATTTGCTCCCCAGCCTGTAGGGTCAAGCCAATAACCAAGACCCATTAAAATACTTGCAACGGGTAAACAAGCTACTGGAAGCATTAAAGATTTTCCTAATTTTTGTAAATACTTCATCATAATAATATAATTCCCCTTCCATAATAATTAATAAAATTTATTTTAAGGATTGCTATATCCCTAAATGCATTATAATTCTTATGGACATGTATCCTTTTCAGCAAATAAAAAAGCTGAAAAGGATAAATTATATTATCCCTTTCAGCTAATGCCCTGATTTAATCGGTTACACGCCAAAGATCGTATTCTTATACACTCATATTATTCTATTTTTATTCTCTAGTCAATACCCTTTTTTATTTTTTTATTGTTGACACTAATTATATGAAATAATATAATTAGTACATAAATGTGTTACTGTTTAATCAGGCATAAGTTTGCGTAATTCGGAAACTTATGCTTTTTTATTACCAATAAATAACAGAATGAAAGGAAGTGACTGTTCCTGTTTAATCGGGAATATTAAGTATGTTTAATTTTTTTAAGAAGAATTCAAAAGACTCAAACAAAGAAGCAAAATTAGTTGCACCTATAACTGGTAAAACAATAGATTTATCAAAAGTACCAGATAAGGTTTTTGCAGAAAAAATGGCTGGAGACGGGCTTGCAATAGATACTACTGGAGATATAGTAGTTGCACCTGCTGACGGAACCTTAACATTAGTATTTAATACAAAACATGCATTTGCAATTACTCTTGATAACGGGGCTGAGTTATTGGTTCATATAGGTATCGATACTGTTTCCTTAAATGGCGAAGGTTTTGAGCAATTAGCTGAAGCGGGGACTAAAGTTAAAGCTGGAACTCCAATTATAAAAATAGATAGAGATTTTATTTTAGGGAAAGGTTATTCTTTAATAACTCCAGTTCTTGTTACAAACATGGATATAGTCAAAGACTTAAATTCACATGTCAATAAAGATGTTGTTGCTGGAGAAGATGAAGTAATTACTTTTAGTTCATAAAAAAAATGGCTAACATGTTTTTATTAATATGTTAGCCATTTTAATTAAAATTTTATTGTAGCTTTTCTAAACCTCTCTATATGCATTGCTAGATATGCTATTTCATCATCTGAAACTTTCTTTTCTAGCTTTAAAACTAATATTTTTGCTACACCCTTGGATACTTTATATGATAATTTATATTTTGATTTTATTTCTTTTATAAAGTCATTTTCAATAGATATGTCATCTAAAATTCTCTTAATTGCAAATCTCAAATGTGTGAGAAATCTGGCATAGTCTAACGATGTTTTGTCTATTTTTATTTCAGTTTTTTCTTCTACGTATTCAATTATTGAGTTTATCAAATGTGTATTCTTTATAGTATTGGATAGTTTACCTGAATTTCTAGCAGAATGGATATGTAATGCTATGAATCCAATCTCTCCTTCTGGAATTTTTACTTTTTTTTCATTTTGTAAAACTTCCGCAACTTTTTCTGCTAACGAATATTCTTGTGGATATAATGCTTTAATTTCCATAAGAAATGGATTTTCTATTTCTTCTTTGTCCGAAAGCCTTTTCACTGCAAAATTCAAATGATCTACTAATGCGACATGTATTCTCTCATCCAAATTTTCTTTCAATTCATTTGCAACATATGATATCATCTTTTCGCATAGCACAAAAAATTCTTCATCAACGTTTTCAATTACTTGTTTAAAGTTTCTTAAGTTATCCTCATCTTCAATAACAAATATCTTTTCAACCTCAGTACCCTTTTCAATGGTATCTCCAGACTTTCTACCGAATCCAATTCCCTTTGCAAAAAGTATTCTTTCCTTTCCATTCATGTTTACGGAAACTATATTGTTGTTATAAGATTTTATTATAGTTGCTGGATCAATAATTTTACTCATATGACCACCCTTTTTATTATTTATAGAACTTTCTAATCTTTAGCAAATCACTTATCATCTAAATTAATACATTATTTAGAAAATATAAATGACCTTATTAATCTTATAAAACGATTCTATCATTAACATTATTATTTAAATACTTCACTTATCTTTAGCCGTTAGTATCTATTATGATTATTTTAAACCATATAAATCTAATATATTAATAATAGCTTAATATATTATTTATTGTAAAGCACAGATTTAAGAAATCTTAAGATATAAATAGAAAGCAGATTCCTAAGAATCTGCTACATTTCATAACTCACAAATATAATAAATGGACTAATATAAATATATTAATTAAAATTCCATTTATTACTCAATATTTAATATAGAGTATTAAGAATATTCTACTAAGAAGTATTATAAATAACTATCCTAAAATCCTTTATTAAAATTTCTATTTTACATTTTCTTTTCTTAATTCTTGCCTTCCAGCAACATATACAAATGGAAGATATATTAATATACTTACAATTAAGCAAATAAGAGCTGTAACTCCACCCATAATTGAGTTTGTAGATATAATTGCACCCAAAATTGGCGGTGTTGTCCATGTTGCCATTATTGCTACCTTTGGCACAAAACCAATTACTGTTAATATATATGCTATTGTTAACGAAGCTATAGGAGATAATATAAACGGAATAAAATAGATTGGATTTAAAACTATTGGTGCACCATATATTACTGGTTCATTTATATTAAATATTCCTGGTGCTATACCTAAATTTGCAATGGCTCTTTGTTGTGCACCTGCTTTTTTACCTAATACATATATTGCAATCAATAAAGCTATTGAAGTTCCTGCTCCTCCCATATTTACATATGAATCTAAAAATTGACTATTTAATATATTTTCTGGTTGTAATCCATTTGTTATTGCTTCTGTATTAGCTAAAAGTAATGGAAGTAATAATGCATTTATTACTGGCGCTAGTATATTTGAACCGTGTAAACCAAAAAACCATAATACATGTACCAATAATACTATTACAAATACTCCTAAAAAGCTTCCTGCAATTAATTGTAATGGTTTCTGTAGAGTAAAGAATAATGCCTGATGTATATCTGGTACACTCATAACTATAAATAATTCCTTAATTCCCGCTGCTAATGCTAAAATTATTATTGTTGGTAACAATGCTGCAAATGATCTTGAAACTGCTGGTGGTACTCCACTAGGCATTTTTATTACTAATTTAGGATTACCGATTAACTTTACGAAAATCTCTGTAGATACTAATGATACTATCAATGAAATAAATAAACCTTGTGCCCCTAAAAAAGTTAATGGAAATGCTCCTCCATCTGGTGTTGTTGCATATAGAATCATCGATGCCGCAACTGATACTATTCCAGCTCCTAAGCCATCCTTATCATACGATCTTGCTAAATGATATGATATTGTAAATACAACTAATATTGACATAATTGCATAAGAACCATTCCATATAGATCCTCCCTAGCTTTTCCAACCTGCTGGTAATAGCCAATCCATAAAATTTTGATACCATTTAAATCCTATATTATTGAACAATACTGCAAATGCACCAGCCATTATAATCGGTGTTATTGTAGCAAATCCGTCACGTATAGCTACTAAATGCCTTTGTGAACCAATCTTAAATGCAATTGGAACAAAGTGCTCCTCCATCCATTCAAAAAATTTATTCATAATTATTTCCTCCCCCATATCTAAGATTTATTTGAAATAAAGTCAAAACTCATCCATGGCTCTATATAGTCTAGTAAAAAAATCTCTTCCTCTGCTATGCATCCTATTACATTAGTCTTTCCATTGTTCTTCATATCTTTTAGTACAATTTGAAGCTCACCTGCATATCTAGTGCATAAATCTGAATATAATAATATCTATCTAAACATTCCTTTCTCGCTTCGCTTTATTAATATAATAAGCACCCATTGTAGGCGAAATTTCATCATCTACTATATCCTCAATAACTATATTTTCTCTTAGGTACTTTTCAAAAGATTTTCTTAATATCTTTGCTTTTCTTATAACTCCACCAACTAATGCAATAGAGCAGCTTTCAAATTTCAATTTTCTATACACATTTATAACAGTCTTAGCCAAATCTACACCTTCATTAACCAATATTTCTTCAGCTATCTTATTTCCTTCTTCGCCCAATATTGAAACTATTTCTGCCAAAGATGCTATCTCATCCTTAGTAGATGAATATACAAAAGTTACTACTTCGCCTATTGATTTAGCACCTAGCCTTTTCATAATTCTCCTAGTTAATTCCGATTTGGATAAAGAATTTTCTTCTTCAAATATCATTCTTTTTATAGCATCAATTGCTATTTTATATCCACTCCCTTCATCTCCTAATAAGTTACCCCATCCCCCACACCTTACACTTGAATTATTTTTAACTCCAAATGCTATCGATCCAGTCCCTGCTATTGTCAATATTCCATCATTCCCCCTTAACATAGCTTTTAGGGCTATTTCAGCATCGTTCATAAGTACACAGTCAGTCTTAAGTTCATTTTTTATTGTATCTTTTATAATTTTTGCATTATCTCCTACTTCCGATCCTGCAATGCCAAGATATAAATCTACAAGTTCGTCTTCTTTAAGAACATCTATTATTTCTCTTATTGAATCTACTATATTGTTTAGTGCTTTTTCTCTATTATTTAGTAAATTTGCGAATCCTTTTACAGAAGTAACTATAATATTTCCTTGAAAGTCATAAGCTACTGCTTCCGTTTTTGTTCCTCCGCCATCGACACCTATGATGTATTTCATATTATCACTACCTTTTCCTTAACTTTAAGTAAATAAATAATTAGACTAACATATATTGTTATTAAATTTTTCATGTATTTCTATAATTTCAACTGCCATAGACTTTAATGTCATACTAGTCATAAAGTGATCCTGAGCATGAATCATAAGTAAAGAAACTTCTGTTTTTTCTCCTCGTGCTTCCTTTTGTATTAAATATGTTTGAATATTATGTGCTTTTAATAATTCTGCTTCTGCTTGTTCAATTAATTTTTTTGCTCCATCTATATTCCCACTTTTAGCGCATTGAATAGCTTCCATTGAATAACTTCTAACTTCTCCGCTATGCACTATAAGATTCATTATTGTTTCTTCCACAATGTTTCTCTCCTTTTCAATTATTTATTTTCTATAAGATCTAGAGCTCTTTCTAAAACTTTTTCTCCATTCATTGTTCCATAATCAACTGTATTAATTATTTCTACAGGTATATTCTTATCCGATAAGCTGGCCCTAAATTTTGATAATAAAAATCTAACCTGTGGACCTAGTAATAAAACATCTGTCTTACCTACATATTCTTTAACATCTGCCTCTCCTACAGCTTTTATATTACATTTAATCCCTTTTTCTTCAGCTGCCTTTTCCATTTTTGAAACTAATAAACTTGTGGACATTCCGGCTGAACAAACTAATAATATATTTTTCATTCCTAACCTCTCCTTAGATACTTTTATTTACTAGCACTCCTCTATTACACTATTATATAAAGCAAGTTTTATACCAATATTATATTTATACACAAATAAATATAAATCATCTCATTACCACACAATTCATGAATCAAAGTGTGCAACTAAAAAAAAATAGTGTGTAATTCAACTTACACACTGCTTTGGCTATTACACAGTAATTATATTTTCCTTAACAATTCTCACTATATAAGCTATCTCATTATCTCCTATATTTATATTATATACACGCTCCAAGTCTTTTAAAATTTCCTTAATTAATGAAAATTCACTATTATACATATGACGATAATTTTCTAAACCTTCAAATTTTAATTCTTGACCACCATGTTTTAATTTATCTATAAGAAAAGTGATATGAATTAAAATTCCTATCTGTGCATCATGCTGAATTCTCACCTTTAAATTTTCTTCTATTTTTCTTATTACATTTCTAATATGCAAAAATATCTTCATTGAGTTTAATTCATTTAATTCACTACTTAATGCTTTTCTAACTTTTAAAAAGTCATATTCAATGTCCACTAGATTTTCTAAATAATTTATTCCCTCATTCAAGAAAACATCTTGTGCTGGTATAAATGGAACATCTTTAATAACTATGTTTATAGTTCCTACAACTGCTAATACTACAAACTTCTCTTTTAGCCTATTTACTTTTTTAATAAACTCTTCCCTATCAGAAATATTAAGTGGTATAATTTTTACTTTTTCTATATTCTTCAAATTATTACTTATTCTTATTTTTATTCTTTCTGCTGCTCCTTCACCTGTAAAGCATGTAGTTATTATAACTAGTTCTTTATTGTATTTATAGTCTTCCTTAGAAACTTGCATAGAGGGCTTTCCAATATCTCTACATAAATTATATATTGAATCCAAGCTTCTCCCATTAAAAGCTTTGCTTCCTGCCTCTATAACGGTTAATGTTGTAACCATATCTATGGTTTTAATTTTTATTTCTAATTCATTACTAATTATATCTCCAAAATTAACCAATGATCCCATATCAACAAGTAACAACATCCCTTTTTCATTATATATTTCTTTAACTTTTTTCTTAGCTTTCTCTAGCATATCCTCAGCCTTCATAGTTAGTGGCATATCTAGAGCTTGCACATATTCTTCTCCTATTAAAGAATTTGCCACCTCAGCCATGCTGCTAGCTGTACTTGTTCCATGCATCATTACTAGAACTCGCACCTTCTTCTCTAATTGTTCACTATTTTCATCATTACATGCAGCCAAAAACATAGTTATATAGCCTATTTCATCTAATGGGATGTCTATATGAAATTCTTTTTCCGCAATTTTTATAATATCCATGGCCACAGCAAATTCTTCTCTATTTTCTACCCTTATAATATTAAGCTTAGGATGATATATCTTTTTTCCTGAATTAATCCTTTCGATGCTTCCCTGTAAATGAAGTGCTAACCCAAAATAAACTTTCTGATCAAAATCTCTATTTAACTTTTCAGATGCTATACTCAACATTTTTTCTGCAACTGTAGCTACTTTAATGTTTACAATTTTGGCGATCTCATTTTTTTTAACATTTGTTGTGATATTACTAATATATCTTCTAAAATATTTTTCCAAATCAATATTTAGAATATCATTTATTTCTGTCTCATTAATTCCTCGCACCTTTAAGTTTTCCATCTTATTTTCTATTATCGAATAAAAACTTTTATTTTCCGAGCCTTCTATTTGATTTTCATGAAATTCAATATTTTTTAGTATACTATCTTCACTTGAAAATCTTAAAATATCAGCCATATCTTGAGATAAATTATCTATTTCTTTTCTACATTCTCTAATTCTCATTATTCCTTTTTGAATTCTAGGTTGCAGATCACTTTTATCTACCAAAATATAATTATTTTTCTTAATCTTATAATTTAAAAATGCTTTAGCACAAGCTAATTGTATATCACTTTTTAATTGCCCTATATTATTAGGGCAATCATATAGTAAAAATGAAATAATCGCATTTTTACTAATATATATGCTCTTTCCGATTCTTATAGATTCTTCTGTTATGAACTCGTTTAAAAGAAGATATCTTTCCTCTAATTTTCTTTCTCTTAATGTCGGTAATACTATCACCATTGGAATTCTTCTAGTAAATGTTTTCAGAAGATATGACTGTGGATTCTCCGTAGTAGCTGCTATAATCTGCACTTCAGATTTCACCTTTTTCTCAGTATCTCCAAGCTGCCTAAAATATCCCTTATCTATAAAAGTAAATAACATTTCTTGCCCCTGCGGTGATAACCTGTGCACTTCATCCAAAAAGAATATTCCTCCATCAGCTTTTTTTAACAAACCTTCTCTATCAGTATCTGCTCCTGTAAATGCACCTCTTCTTACTCCAAATATTTGTGCCACAACCAACTGAGGATTATCTGAGTAATCGGCACAATTAAATCTAATGAAAGGAGCTTCAGTAGCTATTATTTTAGAGTCTTTAGCAAAATTGTACATTGCTTCTGCAAATAGCGATTTTCCTACACCAGTTTCACCCAAAATAAGAGTATGTAAGCCTCTAGGAGGATATAATATTGCAGCTTTCGCTTGCTGTACAGGTAATTTAAGTGACTGATTTGAACCTATGAGCATTTCAAGGCTATCTCTATTTTTCATGATTGTGTCCGATTTATTTTTAATTGAATTCATTTCATTCTTGTAACTTTTGATACTACTATATATAACTGGTCGTCCTTCTTTTTTATTTATCCTTTTTTCCTTATATAATTGGTTTAAATACCTACTTATATTTGTTCGGTCTATTCCTATATAAAATCCCAGTTCATCTGCTGTTATTCCTCTTCCTTTGCTCTTTTCAAGCTCAATTAGACTCTTTATTACTTCTTCCTTTCTAGGTAACCCTTTCATTTAATATTATCCCCCACCCATAAGTAGTCCACATTAAAAACATAGAATTTATACTTATAACTTTTAACCTATTATATAAATGCCCCTATATATATTGTCCTATATTTTTCGCTTTCTACGATACATTTGAAATTTTCCTTTGAATTCTTCTACATAAATCTTTATGAAAATATAACTGGATACTACCAGTTTTGAATTCATTATATAATAATATTTTTATTTCTTGCAACCAAATTCCTCATATTATTATAATTGCTTAGATAATTCTGTCTCTACTATAAATATGCCATATAAATCAATTTTACTAGCACAACTTTTAAAATTGCTATATTATATTATTATATAAAAATAAATATCTACTCTTTTTTAAGTATTATTTATTAACTTTAACTAAGGAGGCTATTCTATGCAAGAGTTAGAAACTAGGATCGTTGATATTGATGTTGAAAATATAAGGAAAATTTTATTATCAAATGGTGCTGAAAAAGTTAAAATGGAAGATCAAGTAAATGATATATATGATTTTGAAGATGGACGTCTTTTAGGTAAGAAAGGATATGCTAGAATAAGAACTATAAATGATATGATTAATAATAAAATCGTATATTTTATGACTACCAAAAAAATGCTATCCCAGGGCAGATTTAAAGTCATGGAAGAAAATGAAGTTATAATTGATAACAAAACTATGGGAGAAGGTATATTTAAATCTCTTGGATTAGTTCTGAAAGAATCTAATAAAAAATATAGAGAAAGCTATAAATTACTTGATTGCTTAATTGAAATTGATATTAATGACAAGAGTTTTTGTCCCTTCCCATATTTAGAAATTGAAACTACATCAGAAGAAAAATTGGAAACAGTAGTGAAGTTACTTGGATATACATTAGAAGATACAACCTCTCAAACAATATACGATATATTATCTGAAAGAGGATTGCTTAATAATGTCTCTAAAGGAATATAATTAAGTTTTTATTCCATTAACTGTAAATTTACTATAGAATTATAAGTTTATATAATGTAAAATATACATAGAGATAGGTATACTTTTAAAATGAAATTTGTTTAGTTTACTTTTAAACTAAACTTTTTTTCTTATAAAAGGAGGATGTCATGGAAAAATATGATGACATAAAATATTTAAGTCTGCTTGCTAAGCAATATCCTACTATTGCAGCTGCATCAACTGAAATAATTAATTTAGAAGCCATTTTAAATTTACCTAAAGGTACAGAACATTTTTTAGCTGACCTTCATGGTGAATATGAGCCTTTTGTTCATGTATTAAAAAATGGTTCAGGAGCTATAAAGAGAAAAATTCAAGAGGTATTTGAAAATTCTTTAATGGACTGTGAAAAAAGAAGTTTAGCCACACTTGTATACTATCCTGAACAAAAATTAGAGATTGTTCTAAGAGAAGAAAAAGATATAAATGATTGGTATAAAATTAACCTGTATAGATTGATTCAATTATGCAGACATGTATCTTCTAAATATACAAGATCTAAAGTAAGAAAAGCGCTACCTCCAGATTTTAGCTACATTATAGAAGAATTATTACATGAAGAATCTGATAATAATGATAAACAGGGTTATTATGATGGGATAATAAATACTATTATCGAAATTGAACGAGCCCAAGAGTTCATAGTAGCTCTATCTAAATTAATACAACGACTAGTAATAGATAGATTACACATAATCGGAGATATATTTGATAGAGGTCCTAGACCAGATATAATCCTCGATACCCTTATAGATTATCATTCTGTTGATATACAATGGGGAAACCATGATATATTGTGGATGGGTGCGGCCTCAGGTAATACTACATGTATAGCAAATGTTTTAAGAATAGCAGCTAGATATTCTAATCTAGACGTTATCGAAGACATTTACGGTATAAATTTATTACCTCTTGCAACTTTTGCACTTAAGCATTATAAAAATGATAATTGTACAGCTTTCGTTCCTAAAAACACCGACGAAACATTATATGGAGCTTCTGAAATTGAGCTTATTTCAAAAATGCATAAAGCCATAACAATTATTCAATTTAAACTTGAATATGAAATTATAAAAAGAAGACCTGAATTTAAGATGGATCATAGATTGCTTTTAGATAAGATAAATTATAGCGATGGCACCATAACTTTAAACAATATAACTTATGAGCTTTGCGACAAAAGTTTTCCTACAATCAATATTAATAATCCTTTTGAACTTACGAGTGATGAAAAAAAATTAGTTTATAAACTTCAAAGTTCATTTATAAATAGCGATAAATTGCAAAAGCACGTTTTATTTTTATTTAATAAAGGAAGAATATATTTAACTTATAATTCTAATATTTTATTTCACGGCTGCATTCCTTTAAATAAAGATAAAACTTTTAAAAGTATGACTATTCACGGTGAAGAGTATAAAGGAAAAAGACTTCTAGATAAATTTGATTCTTTAGCTAGAGAAGGTTATTTTAGTACTAGAGGCAGTGCTGAAAAATTATATGGCATCGATATAATGTGGTATTTATGGACGGGAGCCTGCTCTTCTCTTTTTGGAAAAGAAGATATGACGACTTTTGAAAGATACTTTATCAAAGATAAAAGTACACATAAAGAAAAGAAAAATCCCTACTACAATTTTAGAGATTCTGAAGAAATGTGTAATATGATTTTTGAAGAATTTGGGCTAGATCCAGCTGAATCACGAATAATAAATGGACATGTTCCAGTCAAAAACAAATTTGGTGAAAACCCAATAAAGTGTAATGGAAAATTGATAGTTATAGATGGTGGTTTTGCTAAAGCCTACAGAAGTCAAACTGGTCTCGCAGGATACACATTAACTTATAATTCCTATGGACTTCAGCTAATATCTCACCAACCTTTCAAATCAATTGAAGATGCATTTAGTAAAGAAACGGATATATTATCTTCAACACAAATAGTAGAAAAACTAGACAGAAAAAAAGTTGGTGATACAGACATAGGAAAGGCGCTTAAAAATCAAATTAAAGATTTGAAATTATTGCTTAAAGCCTATAGAAAAGGATTAATAAACGAGGTAAGATAATTTGTAATCTTAACATTTATAAACAAAAGAGATATCAGTTTTTACTCTGCTATCTCTTTCATAACTATTCTCATTATACATTTACAAAACCTTTATTACTTATTTCAGATATATCTTCAATTCATATAAATGCTGTTTAAATGCCCTCTTTTCATTAAAGCACTATATATCTTTCCCATCTTTCCACAAAAGCATTTATAGTAATACTCCATTTCAAAATAATTATCACTTATATAATTTGTAATGGTAATCTGCGAAAATCTTTCTATTTAAATTTTAGAAATTATTTCAATCAAATCATTTACTTTATAATCGGCTTCTGACTGATCTATGTAGTAATCTTTTGGCTCTAAAGCTACAACTGTTAGCCCTGCTGCTTTTGCTGCTCTAATTCCTAATGCTGAATCTTCTACTACTAGAACTTCTGTTTCCAATACTTCTAATGCTTCTATAGCTCTAATGTAGATCTCTGGATCTGGTTTACTTTGCGTGCACTCTTCACCACTAATTACAAAATCAATACAACTTGCAATTCCGCATTCTTCTACCATCCTTAAAATTTCTTTTCTTTCTGAAGATGATGCAATAGCTATTTTTATACTTCTATCTTTTAATTCCCTAATCACTTCTTTAACTGAAGGATTCAATATTTCTTGAAAGCAAACTTCATGTTTCTTACAATACTTTGAATATTCTTCTTTTAAAATATTACGTTTTTCATCATCATCAGGCACTAACATTCCCCATATCATCCCGTTTGTTGATCCAATGAAATCTTCAATTCTTCTTGTATCTGGTTCTATTTTTAATTCATCAAAGAATTTCATCCTTCTTTTAAAATAAAAACTTTCAGTATTCACTAAAACTCCATCCATATCAAAAATTACTGCTTGTTTCAATTTCTTTCCTCCCAAATCAATCGCTCAATACAATATCAAAAATTAATCTAATTTCTAAATCTGATATCTTTATTGTATATTCCTTTTCAATTTCACTGAATGCATACCTTATAATATCTATCTTTCTTTTTTCTCTTTGTACAAATTCCTTAATGTCTTCCTGCATGTCAACATCTTCTTTTCTTAAAATTCTCTCTACCATACAGGATGCATGAAGATAAAGTAAGAACCTTTTATTATTAGACATCTTAAGCCCTAGTTTTTCTTCCATTTTATCAACTGCATCTTGTACAAAATTAAGTACTTTATTTACATCTAAAATTGTCAGCTTCTCAATTATTTTCTTTATAGAAAAATTAAATACTAAATCTTTTTTCAACTGCTCTTCATCTATATTATAATTGCACCTCAATATATTAATGAATGAATCAATATCTTCCCCACCAATCAAATGATCCAGTCCTATATATGGAATTCCTTCAACTTTTGGATCTACAGTTCCTACGATAGCTAGTACATCATACATTTGAAACGGCAATTCCTTTTGTTTATTTTGATACAGCTTATGATAATCATATGACATAATTACAAAAGAAGGATCCTCATGCTTTAGGCTCTTTTGTAATATATCTTGGATTTGAATCGCACTTCCCATACCTGTATAACAGCAGGTTAAAATAGCTTTTTTCTTTTTTTCAACTGGATAAACTAATTGTTTATTAATTTGTACATTCTTTAAAATCTGTTCATTAATTTCGATAATATTTTTATCTTGTAAAAGCATACTTCCAATTTCTAATACCAATGGTGTTGAGACAAAATCGATTAATAATAACGGACCTTTAATCTTCTTTTCCAAACGATTTCTAAGATCAAAAAGTGATCCCATATCAACTAGCAAAATAAGCCCATTTTCGGTACTGTTATTATCAATAAAATCCAATATTTTCTCTTCTATATGATCAATTGTAGTATCAATAGGCATATCAATAGCTTGGAAAAAGTTTTTCCTTAACATCCTATTAGCTACATTCGCCATACTACTTGCTGTAGAGTAGCCATGAGCTAAGACAATACTTTTAATTTCATTTTTCAAGCTCTGTATATTCATGCTTTTTAGATAGAATGAAATAAAAATTAAATCTTCGTCAAGAACCTGAAAGTCTAAGCGTTCACTCAAATGTGTAAGCATACGCCTGGAAAGCCATAAAATATTCTTCATATAACTTTCAATAAAGTTTATAATTTTGGGGCGGATACTATTCCAATCAGGGTGATTAATTAAAATTTCTTGTTCTTCCTTAAAATAAAGCAAATATGCTATTGAAAGAATTTTATTTCCATCCTGTTCAAAGCCATAATTTTCTTCCATATATTTAAAAGTAGATTTTATATTAAACGTTAATACAGAAAAAAAAGATTGATTGTTAGTAACTTCTGTATTAAATGTTAATTCATCAAGTAATAAATTCACATTTTTGACCATCTCTTTAGTATAATGATCAAACATAATTTCTCCGGACTCAACCTGTTTAAATCCTTCAACAAATTCAAAATATGTTTTTTTAATGTTTTTCTGTTCATCACTATTAATATTCAATAGTTCTGGGTGCAGATAATCATAAATCCTATCCTGATATCTACTTGATATTTGATGATATAAACTCTCCTTTAATTGATTTTCATTTCCAATCGGTAAATCTCCAATGCGAACTTTAATAATCTCTTGATCTTTCCTCTTAGCATAGCTGCTTCCACAACTGTATTTTACAATATTTTTAATTTTCCCTACATTTCCTTCATAATTACTAAAAAGCAAAAAGGAAATTACCTGCTTTGTAACCTTAATAGTGCGTTTCAAGATTTCACTTTCTTTTAAAAAGAAACTATCTATTAGGTGAATTTTTTCTTGTTGAGGTCTTTCTGCAAAACTTGGAATATTAACAATAACGGGAAGTCTTCTAATAAAAGTAGGTAAGAAAGTAGATTGGATAGATTCTGTAGTTGCAAAAATTAACCGTACCTTTGCTTCCTTTTTTATGCTATTATCACCAATAGGAGAATACTCATTTGAATCCATAAATGTAAAAAGCTTTTCTTGACCTTCTTCTGTTAGTCTATGCACTTCATCAAGAAATAAAACCCCACCATCAGCACTTTCAAGAAGTCCCTTTTTATCTTTATCTGCTCCTGTAAATGCCCCTTTTGTATAACCAAATAATAAACTTGATAACAATTCTGGATTATGATAATATTGAGCACAATTTAAAGAAATAAATGAAGACTTGGGATTTATTAATTTTTCTTCCAAGCAATAATCATAAATACATTTTGCCAGATATGTTTTTCCCGAACCACTTGAACCTAAAAGCATTATAGGAAGACCATTTTCAGGATAAAGCACTGCTGTCTTTATTTGTTCAATCTGTTCTTTTAAGCTTCCTTTTGCCCCAATTACACTACTCCATATATCTGTTTTTTTAACGTTTGAATTTTCTTTCCATAATTCATCTAAAGTATTATATTCATCCTGTGCTGGGGTAAAATATAATTTCGAGAAAGTTTCTTTATATAAAAAGATTACTGGATATTCTTTAATTTTTATAATCCTGCCTTGTTTTGCTTCTTTGTTAAGATAACTACTTACTGTACTCCTACTAAGCTCTACTTTTTCAGCAATTGAATTGGCTGAAAATTCTTTTATATTATCTTTAGAAAATTCCTTGGTAGCCTCTTTTAAATAATTAGATATATCTATTGCCATTCTGAATGCCCCCTTAGTTAATAAAAGTTAACCTTATTATTTTATAACATACATTTAGAATAAGGCATATGAAAAAATAATAATTCCAAAATATTATGCATACTTTTAATAAAAATGTACTACTCCCTATAGTAGTAGGCCTCTTAAGATGATTCCCTACACAGGATAGCTAAAAATGGAATAAAATATATTTATTATTTTTAAATTTGCCTAAAGCAAAGAAATCGAAAAATATTCGATTTCCTTACCCGAGTCATTTTTTTGTATTTAGGATTATAAGTAGAACCTGATAACATACGTTTAACGTAAACTTTATTTTAATATTCTAATTTCCACATATATCTTCTTTTAGTTAGTGGATGCTGACGTGCATAAGAAAGTTCTTCAGCATATACACGGAATACTGCTGTAATTAACATTGGATTAAAATAATCAATAACTGTTTTTGGGATAACTGAAGATAATCCATAATCCAAAGCATCAACAACTGTTGTTTTCGCTTCAAAACGCTTTAAGAATGTTAATGCACGGGCATCGATTGGACGAGTGCTTCCCTCATTCATTAACAAAATAAATGGTACATCTTTATCTACTATTTCAAATGGTCCATGGAAAAACTCTCCCGAATGGAAACTTCCTGAATTAATCCATTGCATTTCCATCATTAAACAAATTGATGTTGAATAAGCAACTTCAGCTGTTGCACCACTACTCATTAAGTAAATCATTGAATCATTTTTATAAGCTTCAGCAAATCTCTTTGCATCTGCTATCGCTGATTTTGCCGCTGAATCTGCTAAATCATATATCTTGCTGAAAGCAACCTGTGCATCTTCATAATCTTTATATCCTTCATATTGCTCTAATATTTCCACTGCAAGTTCAAGCGCATAACCCATCTTTTCTAATTTTGCACCATAGCTTTCAGCAAATCTATGACAGATAACATAATCAGCATCTTTTGTAAGAGCCGAATTCTCTGCACGAGTTAATGAGATTACATGTGCACCATATTCTTTAGCCTTAGCATTAGCTTGTACTGTTTCAGGAGTACTACCGCCAAGTGAAGCGGATATAACAATTGCAGTTTTATCTAATGAAGCTATTGTACCATAATTGAATTCGTTAGCAGTATAGTGACTAACACGTAGATTTTTCGAATTATTTTCTAAAAAATATTTTGCTGGATATAATTCTGCTTTTGAAGCTCCACATCCTACAAATATAACACTTCTAATTTCTTCTTGTTTTTCTTTTATTTCTTTTATAATTTGTTTTGGATTCATAATAAATCCCTCCTATATTTTTATTTTATATATATTTACATCCTTTTAAGGAATGTTTTCAATTTATTTAAAAATACCTAAAATACTCAATAATATTCCACCTAGAATACAAATCGCAAGCATCCATCCTGTTGATACTTTCTTTCTTAATAACCAATACATAAAGAATGTTACGCCAAGTGGTATACTCTGTGGTATTATCCCATTTAATACATCTTGTAAAACAAATTTTTCACCAAACTGCACTGGAGTTGTAATTCCAATCATACTGGCCATCATAGATCCAATAACCATAAGTCCAACAATAGAACAAATGTACATTACTTTATCCATGAGCCCTTCATTATAGAGCTTTGTTAAATATTTATTTCCCATTGAATAACCAATTTTCCCACCATAATACGTAACAAGAAATGATGGAATAAATGAAATAATTATTGCTAATATTGGTCCTAAAATACTACCTTGTTGCGCTAAATTAATACCTAATCCAAAAGCCAATATACGTACAGTTCCTTGAAAGAAAGAGTCTCCTACTCCAGATAATGGTCCCATTAATGAAGTTTTCATAGCATTAATCGATTCAGGATTAAAATTTTCTTTGTCTTCATAGTATTGTTCTTCCATTGAAGCACTTAATCCTAAAACAAAAGCATTTGTTTGAGGTGTACAATTATAAAAATTCATATGGCGTTTATAAGCTTCTTTTTTTAATTCATCATCCTTAGGATCTTTATATATGTTGTCTAAAATAGGAGCAATTCCATATAAAAAGCCCATATTCATTTGTCTTTCATAGTTCCATGAAGCTTGAATTGCCCAAGAACGCCATAGAAATTTCATATACTTCCATTTATTTGGATCATTTTGTTTTTGTATATTTTGCATTTTTATACCTCCCATCAATCTAAAATATCTAATTCATCAACTATCTTCTCATTTTTAAATTTAAATTCAGCCAAAACAAATGCTACAATACAAGCCGAAATAGCAACACCAGTCACACTTAAATTAGAATATGCTGTAATAAAAAATCCTCCTAATAAAAATGGAAGCATTTTTGTTGACAGCATAGTGCTAAGCAATAAAGCAAATCCATAAGCTGTTAGAATTTTACTTGATAAATTTAGACCGTTTGTAATCCATGACGGAATAACTTCTACAATATTTTTTACTAAATCTGTTCCAAAATAAATTGCTAAAAATATTGGTACAAAATACATTAGTGAATACAAAAATGTTCCCCAAACAATATGAATATTACAGGCTTTTTTATATTCCCCATTTTCAATTAACGAGTCAGCTTTATGAGTTAAGTTTGCAAGAATAGTTCTCATTAAAACTCCAAGCATTTGTCCAAGCACCGCAATTGGAATCGCAATAGTTAGTGCTGCCTCTGAATCCGCATTTGATAAAATAGCAAACGATGTAGCAATAATGGATGCCATATTCATATCTGGTGGTGCTGCCGCTCCTATGTTTACTAATCCTAAAGAAATTAATTCAAGAGCAGCTCCAACCATTAATCCTTTTTGAATATCGCCTAAAACGAGCCCTACAAGCGTACTAACTATTAACGGCCTTTCTAAATTCATTCTGCCTAAAAGTCTAGAGTCTAAAATACAAATAACACCAATGAAACCTAATAATATTGACTTAATTAACATTCTTGATCCTCCTTTTTATATTTTAGAAGTTAAATCTTCCCTCTTTGAAGTAGGAACTTGTTGCATATATAGGTTGATCCCCATTGCTTTCAGCTTTTTGGTATCTTCTAATTCTTCTGGATTTAGGAAAATAGCATTACTATATTGCTTTGAATTTTCTTTATTTGCAATTCCCCCATAATTAATTTCTTTAATACTAGAGCAGCTTTTACAGAACTCTAATGCTTCTTTAGTACCTCTAAAAACAATCATAATATTATCTTTTAATTGTTCAACTTTAGACATTCTCGCTAATATGTCGTTTACCGAAAATATATTTAAAGTTACTCCAACTGGTTTTGATAAGTTTAGCGAAACTTTTTTCATTTCATCATTTGCAGTTTCATCATCTACAACAATAATTCTTGAAATCCCTAAACTTTTTGTCCATGAAAAAACTACTTGTCCATGTAATAAACGGTGATCGATTCTTACCAATTTAATCATAAATCTTCCTCCTTTATATTTTTACATTCATTAAGCAATTTATTGCAGTCAACTATTCCCTGCTGACTTTCTTCAATAATCTGCTGCAATAGACTTTCAGAAATTTCATTTGCTTGAGTAGCAACTGAAATAATTATAGGTAAATTCATTCCTGAAATAACATGTATTTTAGGATATTCTTTTATTAAAGACATCATTTCTGTATTAACGCTTCCACCAAGAATATCTGTGAAAATAAATATATCTGCTTCAATGTATTTTTCTCTTACTATTTTTTCTACTATTTCCCTAACGTTTACTTCTTCGTTTCTATAAGATGAAAAAGCTTCAACCATAGATACATCTCCAATTATCATACCCAAAGTATCTTTCATTCCCTTTGCCAGATCACCATGACTAGCTAAAATAATTTGTATCATTAAGATTCACCTCCATTCTATGTAATTATTATTAGCAATAATCGTGCCAAAAAACAGTTTGTATTCAAAAACATACCAAATTAGTCATTTATATATACATTAGTAAATAAAATCAACAGTTACAAAAAAATTAATTGAAGTGTTTGAGCAAAGTGTTGAAAAAAATAAGCTTAATTAAAAGTGTAATTCACGTTTAATTAAGCTTATTTTTTTCTATTTAATTTTTGAAATTCTATTTTAACTCCATAGTTATAATTGTAATAAAAGTAATTATATCTTATTTAATACTTACAGTCCTAAATTCAATCCTATCACTTCTATGGTGTGCTGTTGAAAATTCAAAAGGCTGGCCATTGTCTAAAAACCCCACCTGCTCCACTTCCAATATTGGAAAGTTATTTTCTATTTCTAGATATTCCTGTTCCAACTCATTTGGTAAAATAGCTCGAATAATCCTATGAGCACTTTTTATTTTAAGTTTAAGATTTTTTTCAATGTAACCATAAACTGAACTCGTTAAAATATCGTTTTTTATGCCAGGTATAAGGCCTATTGGCATATATGTATACTCAATTACATATGGACTATCATCCGCGTATCTAGTTCTTATTACATAATAAACAAAATCATCAGTAGTAATCTTTAGCTTAGTTGCAATTTCTTCCGTTGGGTGAATTACTTCGAATTTTACAATTTTAGATGTTACTTTTCTATCCTTATGAGCTTCTGAAAATCCTTCAAATTGTTTTGCTAGACTTAATTCCTGAACCCCCTCTTCATCAAGAGCTTTTACAAATGTTCCAGAACCTCTCCGCTTTATTACTAACCCTTGAATTACTAGCTCATCAACAGCTTTTTTTATTGTTATTCTACTAACCCCATAATATTCACACATTTCTTTTTCTAAAGGCAACTGTTCATTAGGATTATATTCACCATTCAATATTCTATTTCTTATGTCTTCAGCAATTTCCTCATATTTTGCCATTATATTCACCTTTCTCCTTACAGTATAACTTATATACATGTTTATCATATCATTTATATATTAATTATATCATTTCTATACATTATTAAACACTTAAATTAAGTTTAATTATACAAATTATAAGGCAATTATATATGTTCAATAAAATAATATTTACATATATAAATTATTAGTATCTTTATTCAATTAAAATCTACTGTTTATAATGACTTTACTAGTTGTGTTAAGCACATCTAGTAAAAAAATCCCTGAACATCATAACTCTAACACACAATTCATATTAAAATATGATATAAATTGTACAAAAAAAGAAATCATTCTTGATTTCCTTCAAAATAATAAAAACTATATTAAAAAACTCACCGTTATTTTAATATAGTTTAAAATCTTAATTTCACCTATTTTACAATTACTTAATTGCATTTGCCATTTCTTCATCTATTATTACTGTTACATCTTTATGCATGTGTAACATAGTTGCTGGATTATGAGTTGTAATATTTCCTTTAAATAATCCTTTTATTGCTTCTGCTTTATCTTGACCTTTTACTAACAATACTATTTTTCTAGCTTTCATTATTTGACCAAGACCCATAGATAACGCCTTTGTAGGTACTTCATCTATAGATTTGAAAAATCTAGAATTTGCCTCTATTGTAGTTTTAGTTAAACCTGTTACATGAGTTTCTGCTATTAAAAAATCATCTGGTTCATTGAATGCAATATGGCCATTAGCACCTATTCCAAGGATTTGTATATCAATGCCACCTAATTCATCCACTTTTTTATCATAATTCTTAGCTTCTTCATCAAGATTTTCTGCTAAGCCATTTGGAACAAATGTATTTGCTTTATTTATATTAACATGATTAAATAACTTTTCATTCATAAAATATCTGTAGCTTTGAGGATCTTCTCCTCCAAGTCCAACATATTCATCTAAGTTTACTGTTTTTATATTAGAAAAATCTATTTCTTTATTTCTGTTCATTTCTATAAGCTTTTTATATAAACCTTCAGGAGTACTTCCTGTAGCTAGTCCTAGGACAGCATTTGTTTTCTCAGAAATTACCTCCTTAAATATTTTAGCTGCAACTTCACTCATTTCTTCATAATCTTTAACTACTAGTAACTTCATTATTATTACGCTCCTTTGATGTTAATTTTTTAAACAAACCCTGTATCTATATTTATCTCCTCTAGCTATTGTTATGGTATATTCAACGATCTCATTTTGCTCATATGCTATTCTTTCAAACTTTAATCCTGCCTGCCCTTGAGGTATTTCTAAATAAACACTTTCTAATTTATTTATCAAAACACTTTCTATTACTTCTTCAGCAGATGTAATGTTAATATTAAAAGTATTTCTTAATATCTCATATAATGGATTTTTTTCTATCATATCCTTAGTAAGCTGCTTAAATCTTTCATACGGCAAATAAGTCATTTCATATATCATGGGAATGTTATCCGCAATCCTTATTCTCGAGATTTTATATACAAGCTCGTTCTTTTCTATATTTAATTTTTTAGACACTTTGCTGTTGGCTTCCATTATTTCAAAATTTAATAATTTAGAAGTCGGATTTTTTCCACGTTTTTTCATTTCCTCAGTAAAAGATGATACCTTTATTAAATCTTGTTCTACAACTCTTGGCGAAATGAAATTTCCTTTTCCTTGAACTTTATAAATATAATTATTTTTTTCCAACTCATCTAATGCTTCTCTTACTGTAGTTCTGCTAACAGCATATTTTTTGCATATTTCTCTTTCGGAGTCCAATTTTTCATTTTCTTCCATGCTGCTTTCTATTTTTTCAATGAGAATATTCATTAGTTGAACATACAAAGGAATATTAGAATTTTTATTTATCGTACTCATAAGTGCACCTCTTTTAGTTCTAGTAGTTTTCCCAACAATTATACTATTCTTGTACACAAAAGAAAATATAAATCAAATAATTTTAAATTTCCTATAAACGCTTCTTTTAAGTACTTTCAATTCTATAATTCCTTAAATAATTAATACTTTTCAAGTGGTAATTACCACTACAAGAATTATAATTTATTCTTTTAATTCTGTCAACATACACTTGAAAAATTCTTTATACATGCTATATACTGAATATATAAACTGATAATGTCCACTTACTATAATATATGAAATTTGACTTAAAAGGAGAAGAAATATGTTAATAAGAAATTGTAATATAATTTACCTAGACAAGATAGAACAAGGCTCAATTCTAGTTGAAGATGGGAAAATTAAAGAGATAAATCCTTCCAATATAGATACAAATAGCATTTTAGATGCGAATGGTCTATATGTTTCACCTGGTTTTATTGATGTTCATATACACGGCGCAGGAGGCTCAGATACAATGGACGGTACCAGTGAATCAATCAATACCATTTCTAATACTATAATTAAACACGGAACAACTTCTTTTACTCCTACAACTATGACTGTTGCTGTGGACGATATAAGAAAATCTTTAGACGCAATTAAAAGTATAAAAGAAAAAGGTTCAGACGGTGCTCACATTCTTGGAGTGCATTTAGAAGGTCCGTTTGTAAGTCCGAAAGCAATTGGTGCTCAAAATCCCAACTATATTTTGATGCCATCTATTTCAGCTTACAATGATATAGTTAAGGATTACGAGGATATTATTATATCTATAACATTAGCCCCAGAAGTTGAAGGTGCTAAAGAACTTATTAAGTATTTATCCTCAATTGGAATAGTATGCTCATTAGGTCATAGCAGCGCTACGTATGAAGAGGCTATGGAAGCTATTGAATGTGGTGCTTGCCATGCAACTCATCTTTTTAATGCTATGACTCCTTTAACTCACAGAAATCCAGGAGTAGTAGGAGCTGTATTTGACAGTGATATAACAACTGAAACTATTTCAGATGGAATTCATATTTCATACCCAGCTTTAAGAATTGCTTACAAACAAAAAGGTACTGATAATGTTTTATTAATCTCTGATGCTATGATGGCTTGCTGCATGCCTAATGGTAATTACTCCTTAGGAGGTCAAGATGTTATTGTTAATGATGGTGAGGCACGCTTAAAAAATGGTGCTTTAGCTGGTTCTGTTCTTACCCTTGATAAAGCAGTAAAAAATGTATACAAAAACTCTAATCTACCACTTTATGAAGTAATAAAAATGGCATCTTATAATGGTGCTAAACATTGTAAAGTTGAGGATCGAAAAGGCCAAATTAAGGAAGGCTATGATGCAGATTTGATATTCTTTGATGATGATATAAATATAAAAAAGGTATTAGTTTTGGGTAAGGAAGTATACTCAGAATAACTATTATAGTTTTTAGCTGTATTTCCATTTTTAAAAAACCATGGCATAAAACTATATAAGCAGATATATAACCAATCCAATGAACATTTAGGATAATCTATTATTATAAGCAAAGAGAAGACTGAGTTATTTCAAAATTAATAATAAAGTGATTAATCACCAATTTTTAAATGGTGCACCTAAGAATCACTTTCCTTTGAAATAGCTCAGTCATTATAAATAATTTAATACTGTAATTTATAGAATTTTTTCTCTCTGAAGATAATTACATAATGCACCTAGTTTATTAGCATCATTTCCAAATACGCATGTTTTTAAAACTGGTTTTATTTTCCCTTCCAAATAACTGCTCATAAGTATGTCCATTCTCTTATTTATTTCCTCAACATATTCTGTTCTTTCACTTATTGCTCCACCTAAAATAATAACTTCTGGATCATAAGTATATTGAATGTTATATATTCCTGCTGCCATGATAAAATAATATTTATTAACTTCATTAATTGCTATCTTATCTCCATTATTACACAAGTCAAAAACTTTAACACCATCAAGGCTTCCTTCATCCAATCCCTTTAATTTCTCAACTTTTCTTACTAATGCTGTGGTAGATCCAACCTTGCTCCAGCTAGCAAATTTAAGTTCTCCCTCTAATTCACAGATTATTGAACAGTAGCCAAATTCTCCTCCATGCTTATGAACGCCACCGTGAATCTTCTTATCCTTAACTATTGCTCCACCTATACCTGATCCACATACAACAAATGCTAAATCTTTATTGTCCTTCCCAGCTCCAAGCCAACATTCCCCAAGGGCTGCGCAATTAGCATCGTTTTCAAGTTCAACGTTTAAATTTGTCTTTTCATTTAAAATCTCTTTAAAGTTAGGCCCATGTATATACGGAATAGCACTTGTTCCTCCTATTAATCCACTTTCACTATCAACTGCTCCTGGAGCACTTATTGCAATTCCTTTAACATCAAATTTTTCCTTCATTTCATTGGTTGTTCTTGATAACTTAGAAAAAAATTCTTCTTTATCACTTGGAACATTAAACTTCCCATTTTCAATAAATTCTCCATTTTCGTTAATTACAGACCATTTTACTGAGCTCCCACCTATATCAAAAACCATAAATTTTCTCATTGAAAAATCACCTCTATATTTAAAATCTAGTTATAGTATAATTCAAATAGCCGTCTCAAGATTATTGTTTTGAGACAGCCATTTGATTGTTAAATATAATTTTCTATCTAAAATCCGTTATTTTTTGCAACTTCTTTAATCCATCTTCCTGATTTTTTAATTGTCTTTTTTTGAGTATCTAAGTCTACAGAAATAAATCCATATCTATTTTTATATGCATTAGCCCATGACCAACAGTCTATCGGAGTCCATGTATGATAACCAAAACAATTAGATCCTTCACTTATCCCTTTATAAAGATATGATAAATGTTCCTCATAGAACTCTATTCTATAATCATCTTCTATAACTCCATCTGCATTTATATATTTTTCTTCCCCTTCAACTCCCATACCATTTTCAGATATATACCATGGAATGTTGTTATAATTATCTCTTATATTAATTGCTATATCATACATACATTGTGGGTATATCTCCCATCCTCTATATGGATTCATTCTTCTTCCAGGCATTTCATAATCGTCAAAATACTTATTAGGCATCCAACCTTTTGACTCGTCGAATTTTTCTTCCTTAGCTTTTGCTCTTCTTGGTTGGTAATAGTTAACACCTAAGAAGTCAATTGTGTTGTTCTTTATTATTTCTAATTCTTCTTCTGTTGATTCCCATATTACATTATCTTTGGTTAAAACTTCAACTAAATCCGTTGTAAACTCACCTTTTATAGCTGGATCCAAAAATGAATTGTTAAAGAAATCTTCTGCAAATTTAGCAGCTTTTACATCTTCTTCATTTTGTGATCTTGGATATGAAGGCGTTAAATTAAGAATAATACCAATCTTCCCACCATTCTTACTACAATTTGATTCTTTAAACTCTTTTATAGCCTTTGCTGATGCCAAATTTAGATTATATAAAACTTGCACTGCTTTTTTCCCATCAACTATCTTTGGATAATGGAATTGATATAAATATTCACCTTCAACTACAACCATAGGTTCATTAAATGTTGCCCAATGTTTAACTCTATCTCCAAATAACTCAAAGCACTTCTTTGCAAACAATGCAAATAAATCTACTACATGTTTTGATTCCCATCCGCCATATTTATCATATAATTCAACTGGTAAATCAAAATGGTGTAGATTCATAACTGGAAGGATATCATTTGCAATACATTCGTCTATTACAGCATTATAGAATTTTAAACCATCTTCATCTACTTCTCCAGTTTCAAAATCTTTTATCAATCTTGTCCATTGAATTGATGTTCTAATACTATTTAAACCTATTTCTTTAATCAATTTTAAATCTTCTTTATAGCTGTTATAAAAGTTTGATGCTACATTAGGACCTACTCCATTAAAAAATGCTTCTGGTTCTATATCAAACCAATGATCAAATACACTATCATGCTTTTTATTAAATCGTCCTTCACTTTGTGGACCTGATGTTGCTGATCCCCACCAAAAATTTTCTGGGAACTTGAATTGTATACTCATCTTATGCCTCCTAGATTTCTTTATTTAAATTATGTTATTTCCTTCATACGTTAAATATTTATAAAATGAAATAATATTTTCTTCTATAACATTGCTGCACCAATAAGACCTGCATTATCACCAATTTGCGCTATTCTTATATCAACAATAGATGGATCTGAAACCTTAGTCTTAGTGCACTCAATAATTTTAGGTAGCAAGTAAGTATTATATATTAATACTGCTCCACCAATAACTACAGTTTCTGGATCTACTACAGCTATCACATTAGCTATACCAATTGAAATATTGTTAATCCATTTTTCTATTACCTGGACAGCCTTCTCATCTTTTTTTTCATATAAATTAAATACTTCTTTTGTAGTTAATTCTTGTCCATATATTTGTGATGCTATTCTAGCTATATTCACTCCGCTGCATTGACCTTCTAAGCTGCCATTATTTAAACCCACTTGACGGTATTTATCTTCATTTATTATCATGTTATAAATTTCGCCTGTCTGACTATGCGCTCCATTTATAATTTTCTTATTAAGAATTAATGCACCACCTACACCTGTAGAAACGGTTATATAAAATACCGAATCACAATCTTTTGCACTTCCAACCAGACTTTCTGCAAGACCTGCTACATTTGCATCATTATTAACGCTTACTGGTAAATTCAACCTTTTACTTAGATATTCTTTTATTTTAAAATTTTCCCATCCCTTTAAATTAACTGGATTTAACAGCTTTCCTTCTTTTAAATCTAATGGCCCTGGTACTCCTACTCCAACTTTTTCGAGTTCATAACGATTCCATTTAACTTCTATTTGTTTAATTAATTTATCCAAATTATAAGCTGGACCCCTTTGTACTTCGTTTTCAATTTTAAATATCTCTATTATTTCTCCATCCTTGGAAATAACCGCTGCCCTTAAATTTGTCCCCCCAATATCTATTCCTATTAAATGAGACATATTTAACATCTCCTTTTACTCAAAATACTAAAATTACCAATTCTAATTTTAAACATTTTAAAGTATTCTCATTGTTTAATTTAATTATACAATAGTATATGTTACTTTTCAATATATGTTATGTCTTTTATTATAATAAAATAATATCATTTTAAATGCAATATATTACAATTAACAATTAATGCAAACTTTAATTTTGCATCTTAATATACAAATAGACATCCCAATATTCTATATCTTTCTATTTATCACTGAGAAGTTTTTATGTTATAAACTTCAAAGTCCAAAAGGCGAAATAAACTAAATTACTGTAGAGTAGTGTAATTGAACTAATAGCATAATAAAATTCTTTTATAAATTATAGTAAATAATATTCACAAAGAACTTACTTAGTTGGTAAACTAAGTAAGTTCTTTGTAATTTATTTATTATATATTATTTATAAAAAAATTATGAGCATTTATTTTCAATTCACTACAAAGTGATTTCTTTTTTACCTGACACCTTAAAGAATATTAGCAACGATATAATTGTAACCAATGTCAATATTGTTGCTAAGCAAGCTGCTGCACCATAATTACCTCGAAGTACTTCTGTATATATTGCAATTGTCATAGTTTTTGTTTTTGCAGTATACAAAATAATTGATGTACTAAGTTCACTTATAATTGTAATCCAGCTTAATATTGCACCTGATATGACCCCTGGCAACATGATTGGCAATGTTATTTTCGCAAAAGTTTTTAAGTTTGATGCTCCAAGGCTTATAGCAGCTTCTTCTGTGCTAATACTTATCTGATGCATAATAGCTGCACTAGATCTTATTGTATACGGTAATCTCCTGATTGTAAAAGCTATTATTAAAATTACTGCTGTTCCACTTAATAATATTGGTTTTTTATTAAAGCTTATTAGCAGCGCTATACCTAATATTGATCCTGGTACTATATAAGGAAACATTGTAAGCACATCCAAAAAGTTAGTCATTGAATTACGTCTTCTTACTGTTACATATGCAATTAATATCGCCAAGATAACAACTATTACTATAGCAATTGCAGCAAATAAAAATGTGTTCTTTATTGATCCTCCAATTTTTGAGAAAACTGCTCTATAGCTGTTAAGTGAATACCCTTTTGTGAACATCATTCCTGATGTATTTAAAAATGATGTATATATTACGCATAATTGAGGGAGTAAAGCAATAAATGTGAAAATGTATATATATGCATGAGCTAATATATTTTTTATTCCACTAACTTTTTTTGCTTCCATAGGATGAAGTGCACTCATAGTAAATGATTTCTTATTTGATATATATTTTTGAAGCAAGAATATTGCTGTTGCAAATATAATTACTACAACACTTATAGCTGCTGCAAATCCATCATCGCCGCCAACTTCACCAACAAACTCATTGTATATTAGTACTGGTACTGTCTGATACCCTTCTCCGATAAGCATTGGAGTACCAAAATCAGCTAAAGCTCTCATAAACACAAGTAATGCTCCAGCTAGCAATGTAGGTAATATAAGAGGTACAATTACTTTAAACATTTTTTTTATTCCTGTACATCCCATACTTTCTGCAGCTTCTAATAGCGAATTGTCTACACTCTTTAATGCACCTGATACATACATATAAATTAAAGGTACAAGTTGAAGCGTTAGTACTAATAATATTCCAGTAAATCCATAAATCTCTGGTACTTTTATGCCTAATGATTTTTTTAGTATATTAGTTACTGCTCCATTTCTTCCTAATAATAATATCCATGAATATGCTCCTATAAACGGTGCCTGCATTGAGGAAATAAGTATTAAAATTTGAATAAACGTTCTTCCTTTAATTTTTACTGTTGCCATAATATATGCTAATGGTGTTGCTATTAAAGCACATAATAATGTAACACTTACTGTCACCTTCAAACTATTAAATAATGATCCATAATAATATTCTTTTCCAAAAAATTTAGTAAAATACCCCAGAGAAAATCCACCAGCTTGTCCATTTGCAAAACTTTTTATTAATAGCGAAAATAAAGGAAATACTAATACTAATATATACATCAAAAATACAATTGTTGTAATTAAAGTCCATATATCAAATTTTCTGTTCTTACTATTCATTTGAATCACCTACACTAATATTTGTATAATTGATATTCCCATCCTCATTAAATACATTAATCTTCTTCTTTTTTACCGTTAAACCAATTTTTGTTCCAGGCTTAATAATTTTTTCTATGGTTGACTCTTGAATAATTTCTACTTTTTCTCCTGTTTCTAGTTTAACAAAATAGTGTGTATTTAATCCTAAAAACATACTTGAGATTACAGTTGCTCCTATTCCATGCATATCTTTTGATATTATAAATTCTTCTGGACGTACAGAAACTTTAACTTTTATATCTTTACTTTTAGTTTCTTTTTCTTTATCTAAATTCAAATTCATTTCTTCATAATAATCTTCAGTAAAATAAATAAAACATTTACCATTTATTAAAACTAATCGACGATCCAATATATTGGTTCCTCCTATAAAAGATGCCACAAATGTATTAGCCGGTCTTTGATATATTTCCTGTGGAGTTCCGACATGCTGAATCACTCCAGCTTTCATTATTGCGATTCTATCAGATATAGCCATAGCTTCTTCCTGATCATGAGTAACGTAAACAGTTGTTATTCCAATTTGATTTTGAATTTCCTTAATCGCATTACGCATTTCAACACGCAGCTTTGCATCTAAATTGCATAAAGGTTCATCCATTAATAACACATCTGGGTGAATTACAATTGCACGAGCTAAAGCTACACGTTGCTGCTGCCCTCCAGATAAGTTTTCTGGTAATCTGTCCTTATACTCATCTATCTTAACAATCTTCATAATTTCTTCTACTTTTTTATCTATTTCATCTTTGGGAACTTTACGATTTTTAAGTCCAAATTCTATATTTTGCCTTACTGTCAAGTGAGGAAATATCGCATAATTCTGAAATACCATTCCAATATTTCTTTTAGATGGATGAATACCATTTACCACCTTACCATTAAACTGAATTTCCCCACCTTCTATGCTATTAAAACCTATAATCATTCTTAATAAAGTAGTTTTCCCACAACCTGAAGGCCCAAGCAGGGTAAAAAATTCCCCATTTTTTATATTTAGATTCAGCCCCGGAATTATTACATTTTTCCCATATTTCTTTACAATATTTTCACAATCTATAGCTATGCTCATTTATTTCACCTTCTCAATGTTATATTTTATCTATTTTGCACTTGTAGCTACTTCTGTATATTTTTGTACAATCTCACTCTTATGAGAAGCAACATAATCACAATCCTCTTGAATTATATTTATTTTTGACATTGGTGTCATGTAATCCCCTAATTTTGCATCTTTTCTAAGTGGTCTGTTAGTTAATTGACTTCCAAATGCATCTTGAGCTTTTTGTGAAGTTATAAAATCAATAAACTTCTTAGCATTTTCCATATCAGGAGCATTTTTAACAATTCCACTAGTTGCATCTAAGAAAACAGTACCTTCCTTAGGATAAACTATTTCTACATCTGCACCACTCTTTACATAACTTGCAGCAGGATCTTCATATGTTAAGCCAACTGTGTACTCACCATCTGCTACACTTTTATGAACTGCACCAGATCCACTGGCTATTTTACCATCTAAATTTTGAACAAGACTCTTTACATAATCCCATCCAGCATCAGAAGTATAGTCTCCGCCTATAGCACGTAACATATCAGTTAAATGAGCAAACGCTGAACTGGAACTAGTTGGATCAGCTGCTGCTATCTTTCCTTTTAATTTTGGATTTAATAAATCTTTATAACCTTCAATTTTAATATCACCAATAAGATTCTTATTTACAAGAATAACACTGCCATCTGCTACATAAGATGTCATATATCCAGTTGTATTTCTATGACCCTCCATCATGTCTCCATCATTTTTTGATACATACTTTTCAAATAAATCTTCATTTTCTGCAAATTGTGCTCTTGATCCACCAAATATAACGTCTGCATATGGATTATTTTTTTCTGACTGTACACGCTTAAATAATTCGCCTGTGCCTGCACTTACCATCTCAACATCAATTCCTGTTTCATCTTCAAACATTGGTATAATTGTGTTTATAATATCTTCAGTATTTGGAGAATAGACTACAAGTTTATTTGATCCATCAACTTTTTTAGAATCAGTAGAACCTGCGTCTCCACAGCCAACTAAACTTGTTACTCCTAACATCGCTGCAGTTACGATAGCAATAATTTTTTTCATTTTGAATTCCCCCTATTTTTCTTTTCTATATTCATAATTGTAAACGTATTTACAAAAAAATAAATGTCAAAATATATAAATATAGTGTAAAATACCAAACTATTTTAGATGAGTTACATTATAGTAATTATTTATGATAAAATTATTATATATACTACTTATGGGGGGGAATTTAGTGTGGTTAAATGCATTAAGTCTTTTAGAAAAACAATAAAACTTCTTTTTTTAAAATATACATTTATTCCTATACTCATACTTTTTTTACTCTTCACTATATTTATAGTGGCAATAACCAAAATAAATATAATAATTAATACAAAACAAGCTGGAGATAATATTAGCCAGAAGATAAGCGAAGTTTATAAAAACTATTATGAACAAATTAATATGATGGCATCTTCTGAAAACGTAATTAATTATATAAATACGCATTCAAATACTAATTTGATATATGATGATTATTATAAATTTAATAATAATCAAAAAGTTAAAGGCATTTTAAGTATTATTGATACAAATGATGTATTTGTACTTTCTACTACCGATTGTGATGCTAATATAAGTCGTTCTATTATAAATAATATTATTCCTAAGTTAAACAGAAATCCTAATGATGTATTGAGTGAAATTAATATACTAGCTTACCAATATAATAAAAACACTACTTATACTTTTGCTAAAGCAGTAAAAAGTAATGAAAAGGTAATAGGTTATTTGGTATACCAACTTTATGAAGAAGATTTTTCTAAATTATTATTTGAAAATAATAACCAATTAGCAGTTATTACAGATCGACATAATAGAATTATATCAACAAATAATACTTCTCTAAAAGGCTTAATGAATAAATTTATTCCTCAATACATTGAGGACAATGAAAACTATGTAAACATATCAGGTAATAAATATTACATAGTGAAAGATAAAATTTATGATGCTCCAATATATATATATACTCTAAATGGATTTACAATTAAAAACGATATATTTATTATATATTTTTCTTTTATAATATTAGTAAGCATAGTGCTCTTAATTTTAATAAATTATCTAGCAAATAAAATGTCAGCAAGCAATACTGAATCAATTGATAAGCTTATATATTCTGTAAACGAGTTAAAACATGGGAATATGAATTCATATGTTAATATAAATTCAAGAGATGAATTTGAAATATTAGCTAATGAATTTAATATTATGTTAGATACTCTTCATGATTTAATGAAAAAAAACGAGGAATTGCTTTCTCTTAATTATGCAAGCGAAGTTAATCTGCTGCAGTCTCAATTTAATCCTCATTTTATATTTAATATCCTATCAACTTTAAGATATTCCATATTTATTGATCCCAAAGAATCAGAGAATATCATTATGGGACTTTCTAGATTATTGAGATATAGTATAGATTCAAGCAGTCAAAAGGTTATCCTAGCTAATGATTTATGCTATATAAAAGACTATTTAGAATTAAATAAATTCAGGTTTAAAGAAAAATTAGAATATAATATAAACATTTCTGCTAAAGCTAAAACAGCACTTATACCTAAATTGTTATTACAAACTTTTGTTGAAAATTCTATTAAATACGGATACAAAGATAAGGAATATATAGTAATTAACATAACAGGAGATATTTTAAATAAAAAACTTATCTTAGAGTTAACTGATAATGGATCCGGAATTACCCAGGAACAGCTTAATAATATTATGTCTGTATTAAATAATCCTAATAATACTTCAAATCATATAGGGTTATACAATGCATATAGGCGTCTGGTATTACTATATGGTGATAATCAATCATTTAAAATAAAAAGTACCGTTGGAATTGGGACAAGTATAAAATTGACAATACCTTACGAAAAGGGGAATTCAGATGTTTAAACTTTTAATTGTAGAAGATGAAGAAATGATTAGAAAAGGAGTACGCTACACTTTTGATTGGGAAAAATCAGGTGTTGTTGTTATTGATGAAGCTTCAAACGGCAAAGAAGGATTAGAAAAAATTCAATCTTTAAAGCCAGATATAATCTTAGTTGATGTAAATATGCCCATTATGAATGGAATTACTATGCTACAAAATAGTATAAAAGAATATAAATATAGTGCAATTATTATATCTGGATATGATGAATTTTCATTAGCTAAAGAAGCAATACATCTAGGTGTAACTGAATATCTATTAAAACCTTTAGATAATGATCAGCTATATAACGCATTGGAAAAAGCAAAAGAACAGGTTACTTTATTAAGAGAACATGCAATTGTGCAGAATAAAATTTATAATTCAAAAGAATTAATTACACTTCAGAATAAACTTTTAAAGGATATTTCATATTCTTCTAAATATGTGACACAGATGCTCAATTATATCCACAAAGAATACCCCAAAAAAATCACTATCCAGAACCTGGTAGATATATTAGGTGTTAGTTCTACTTATCTTAATAATCAATTTAAGAAAGAAACCTCATATACATTTAACGATTATTTAAATAGATATAGAGTAAATCAGGCTATAAATATTATGAAGACAGGTAAAGGAAAAATATATACTATTGCTACTGATGTGGGATTTAAAGACTACAGATATTTTATTAATGTATTTAAAAAATATACAAATTGCTTACCAAGTGACTTTATAGAATATTTTAAAGATACTTATTATAAAAATATCTCAGAATGATTTTTCAATCACTCTGAGATCCTTATTATTACCTATTTAATTAAAGTCTTTCTCGTCTTTTAGTAGATTTAATAAATATTTCTTTTAGTGCTTCTTTATCATCATTTTGTATTGCATCTTTTATTTTATCTAATTCCACTTCAAAATTTTCAATGCTTTTTAATAAATTCTCTTTATTTCCAAGGAAAAGTTCGCTCCAAAGATCTTCATTTATATTAGCAATTCTTGTTAAGTCTCTATAACTATCTCCAATGAAACTTCCTGTTTCTCTTCCTTCAACATCACTATTTACAAGTGCTACAGCTAATGAGTGCGGAAGCTGACTTGTGTAGCCAATCATTTCATCATGATATTCTGGAGTTATTCTTTTAACTCTTTTAAATCCAATTTTATAAACCAAATCTTCTACCATGTTTAAATTTTCTTCTTTATTTCTAGAAACCGGTGTTAAAATATAATTTGCACCTTTAAAAACTTGGCTACTTGCAAAATCTATTCCTTTTTTCTCTCGTCCTGCCATTGGATGGCCAAAAACAAAATCTATATTTTTCGGTAATATATTTACAATATCTTCTATAAACATTTTTTTTATCCCAGTAGCATCTGTTATTACTGCACCATCTTTAAAATTGTTTTTATTATCTATAATAAATTGCTTAACTAACCTAGGATATAATGAAATAATTATAAAATCTGCACTCTTAATTACTTCTTCTCCGTTTTTGAATCCTTCTCTTATTAATCCAAGTTTTTTAGCTTTTTCTAAAGATTCTTCATTAATATCTATTCCATAAACATCATTATACCCAGCTTCTTTTAAAGCCATAGTAAATGATCCCCCAATTACTCCAAGACCTACAACTACTATTTTCATATCTATAGCTCCCTTATATAGAATTAGATTTGCTTATCTTCAATTTTTGCTACAGCTTTAACTTTATTCATTAGCACATCAAATTGATCTGGAGTAAGTGATTGTTGTCCATCACTTAGTGCATTTTCAGGATCGTTATGAACTTCTATCATAAGTCCATCAGCCCCAGCTATAATTGCTGCTTTTGCCATTGGTTCTACCAAGTAAGCATATCCACCTGCATGACTTGGATCAACAATTATAGGTAAATGTGATAATTTCTTAATTACTGGAACTGCTTGCAAATCTAATGTATTTCTTGTAATAGTTTCGAATGTTCTTACTCCTCTTTCACAAAGAATTACATTTTCATTTCCACCTGCCATAATATATTCTGCTGACATAAGCCATTCTTCTATAGTTGCAGATAAACCTCTCTTTAATAGTATTGGTTTATTTGTTTTACCTATTTGCTTTAATAGATCGAAATTTTGCATATTTCTAGCACCAATTTGAATCATATCCACTTCTTCAACAAAAGTATCTAAGTAATCAGTAGACATAAGTTCTGTTACTATAGGAAGTCCTGTTTCCTGTTTTGCTGTTTTTAAAAGTTTTAATCCTTCAAGCTCTAAACCTTGAAAGCTATAAGGTGAAGTTCTTGGTTTAAACGCCCCACCTCTTAAAAAGTTAGCTCCTGCCGCTTTTACTCTTTTTGCGATTTCAACAATTTGTTCTTCACTTTCTACAGAACATGGTCCAGCCATTATCCCAAGTCTTCCACCACCAACTATTGATCCCTCAATATTAACTACTGTATCTTCAGGCTTAAATATCCTGTTTGCTTTCTTAAAAGGTTCTTGAACTTTCATAACCCTATCTACACCTTTTAATACTTGTAATTTTTTAGGATCTAATATTGAAGTATCACCAACAGCTCCTACTATAAAATATGTGTCTCCTTTAGAAAGATGGGCTTCTAATCCTTTTGATTCAATTACCGCCTTTACCTTCCTTACATCTTCTTCACTTGCTTTTGGGTTCATAATAATTATCATTCTAATTTCCTCCTGTACTACTTTTTAATTTTTACTTTTCTTTTTTCTACTATACTTCTGTACTACAAATAGGTAGCTCAACTTAAAAATTAGTTGAGAACTTTCTCATCAGCGAATAGAGCAAGACGAGCTTCCTATATATAATATAAACTATTTAGACACCTTTTTCAATTCTAGCGCCTTAATAGCTAATATATATCCATCTTCTCCAAATCCACACATCTGTCCTATACATGCAGGTGCTGTTACAGATTTCTTTCTAAAATCTTCTCTCGCATGCACATTGGATAAATGCACTTCTACTGTATCAATATTTACTCCTTTTATTGCATCATGAATTGCATAACTATAATGAGTATAAGCTCCTGGATTTATTATTATCCCATCATAATTTTCAAAGTATGCTTTTTGAAGTTCATCAATTATTTCACCTTCACAATTACTCTGAAATAAGGTTATTTCATGTCCTCTTTTTTTGCCTTCTTCTTTAATATATTCACATATATCTTCAAAAGATTTAGTGCCATAAATTCCTTTTTCTCTAACTCCAACCATATTTAAATTTGGTCCATTTATTACCATTATCTTCATTAATATCCCTCCCTTCAGCATTTATATTTTTCTAAACTATAGCGTATATTACAATAAATTATTTAGTTAGCGAGCCTTCTTCACATGAGTTATGATAGTAAATTATATTAACTCTATAAGATTACAATGTAAGATTTTCAACTTAACATATATATGTATATTGCAATTGAGTTTCTACATTTTCTTCTAGTTTAGCACTTGGCTTACTAGAATTTTAAAAATAAGTTTATTATTGAATCTTATACTTAATTCATTTCTAAGTTATCTAGAATAACTTCTTTTATTTCATTAACTATATCTCCAATTTCTCTATCATTTCTAATTATTTTATCTGCACATAATCTATATAATTCATAGCGCTCTTCATACAACTTAATTATTCTTTCTCTACCTTCTTTAAGTAAAGGTCTTTTTGATATATCTACATCTCCTAAAAGCTCTTCCAATGACCTATCAATAAAAATAATAAATGATTCTTCTTTTAATACGTCTATATTCTCTGTTCTTTTTATTACTCCACCACCTGAAGAAATTATAACCTTTCCCTCTTTAGCTAATTCTCTACAAGCTAAAGATTCAAAATCTCTAAAATAATTTTCTCCTTGTTCAAAAAGTTCAGGTATCGTTTTAGATGTCATATTTTCAATATAATTATCCATATCAATAAAGTTAATTTTTAATTCTTCGCTTACCAATCTGCCAATTGTACTCTTTCCGCATCCAGGCATTCCAATGAATACTACTTTATTTTTCATATGTGCCACCTACTTAAATTCATTTTCAAATATTGAATATAAACCTTGAGTTAGTTCATTATCTAATTGGCATCCCTGCCATATTTCTTCCGCCTTTATAGCTTGCCCTACTAACATTTCAATACCACCACATACTTTTTTATTTAAACTTTTTCCTATTTTTAGGAATTTTGTCTCCTTAGGGTTATAAATTATATCTACTAATGAATTAAAGTTATTTATTATCTCCTCATTAACAGGAGTATCATCAACTTTAGGGTACATGCCAAGCGGAGTCGTATTAATTAAAATATCACCTTTTATCTCTGATATTTCTTCATAAGTTTTAAATTCTATTCTTTCATCTTTATCTGCAGAATTTTCTTTGATTTTTCTTGAAACTAAGTAAATCTTTTTAATGCCATGATCTAAAAGATAAGTAATAACAGCCTTAGCCGCCCCACCATTTCCTAGAACCATAGCAATACTATCTCTTATAAAAATCTTATTATTATTTAATATAGTTCCAAACCCATAATAATCTGTATTATACCCATATAACTTATTATCTTTTAAATAAATAGTATTTACTGCCCCTATTTTTTTAGCTTCATCCGATATAAAATCTAAATATTCCATTACATCTTGCTTATAAGGAATAGTTACATTAACTCCTTTTATTTTAAGAAGCTTTATTGATTCTATAAGTTTACCTAAATTCTCTTTTTCAACTTCAAAAAGCTTATATGCCCCTTCTATTTTTAAATCTTTAAAAAGTGTATTATGAATTTTAGGCGAAAGACTATGAGATAACTTTTCTCCTATTAATCCGTAAAATTCCAAATTAATGCCCCCTTTTTTTTTAGTTATAGGTTAATAGTTATAACTCTTCATTTTTAGTAGTATTTCCTGTATCCACCAATGAGTTTAAAATACGCACTGCTTTGTTCAATTAAATTCAATGCCTTTTTAACTTGTTCATTTTCAAGATTCCCCTCAAAATCTACATATAAGAAATATTTCCACGCTCCCTTTTCCATAGGTCTTGATTCGATCTTCATCATATTTATATTATTTTCTGCAAAGTGTCTTAATAATTTATATAGAGTACCTGCTTTATGCTCAAGAGAAAATACAACACTTACTTTATCACAACTGTTATTTAATTCTAACTCTTTTGATATAACTATGAATCTTGTAGAATTTTCTCTTCTATTATTTATATTTTCTTTTATTATGCTTAAATTGTATATATCAGCTGCCCTTTTACTTGCAATAGCAACCTTTGACATATCTTGTAAATCACTAACAAGTTTAACACTATCCGCAGTACTATGGAAAGGTATCTTCTTCCAATTACTATATTCTTTTAAAAAATCAGTACTTTGCTCAAACCCCTGTGGATGTGAATATACTTCTTTAACATTATCTAATTTTGTTCCTTTAATCCCAATTAAATTTTGATCTATTTTAATACACTCTTCTCCAACTATATAGAATCCGTACTTATATAAGAGATCATAAACCTGTGAAATAGCACCAGTTGAAGAATTTTCAATTGGTAAAACCCCATAGTCAATTTCTCCATTTTTTACTGCTACAAATACGTCCTCAAACTCATCATACGCCTTAGCATCATCTTTCTTGCCAAAATGCTTAATCATTGCTTCTTCTGAAAATGATCCTGCAACACCATAAAAGCCAACTTTAACGTCACTTTTCGCATTTTTTTCTTTAAACTTATCTATAGTCGTAGCTCTTATATCTTCCTTTACTTCTTTATCTTC
The DNA here is from genome assembly GCF_036699995.1 of Clostridium beijerinckii. Lineage (NCBI taxonomy): Bacteria > Bacillati > Bacillota > Clostridia > Eubacteriales > Clostridiaceae > Clostridium > Clostridium beijerinckii. The sequence goes on from NZ_CP144906.1 coordinate 4,871,677, forward strand.
TAGATCCTTAGAAATATTCATAATATTAATGAAAAATTGTTTCAATCCTTCGGCATAATCTTTATTATTAAGGTATCCTATATTCTTCTCAATAACTTCATCTTCTCTAGCTTTATTGAAAACAGGTAAATTATTCTGTTTTTTATATTCTCCTACCTTTATTACTATATCCATTCTTTCTTCAAAAAGTCTTGTTATCTCTTTATCTATTTCATCAATCTTATTTCTATAATCATCTATAGCCGCCATTTCATTTCTCCTTACTTAGGAACAATTAAAAAATATTTAATTTCTTAATGCACCTTAACTCATTCAAATTAACACTTTGCCTTCTTAATACACTATTTGCGATAAAAAAACTATATATTCATTAACTTAGAATTATAAATTTTTATTACTAAAGCACTAAATCGAGTATTCCAATTGCGGTTACAGCTTCTATTACTGGAACAGCTCTTTGCACGATACAAGAATCATGACGACCTTCAATAACAAGCTCAGCTTCCTTTTTTTCTGCAATATCTATCGTTCTTTGAATTTTTGATATTGATGGTGTTGGCTTTATTCCAACCTTAAATAATATTGGCATTCCATTTGTTATTCCACCTGTAATTCCACCATTATTATTAGTATAAGTTTTTACTTTATCACCGTCATAATAGTATTCATCATTACAATCAGATCCTCTTAATTTGCTCATTTCAAAGCCTTTTCCAAATTCTATTCCCTTAACTGCTGGGACAGAAAACATTAAATGAGCTAAAGTTGATTCAACTGAATCAAAAAACGGATTACCGATTCCCGGATTTATTCCAAGAACAGTACATTCAATAGTTCCACCTACAGAATCTTGTTCTTTTTTTGCTTTCAGAATTGTATCTCTCATTTCTTCTTCTTTTTCTTGGATTAATAAAGGCAATTCCTTTGTTTTTAATTCCCCCAAGAGTTCTCTGCTTAATTCCACATCATAAAAACTCTTATCGTGGATATCTCCAATACTCTTAACATGGGCTCCTATATTAATTCCTTTACTTTCTAATACCTGCTTACATACAGCCCCAGCAAATACTAATGGTGCAGTAATTCTTCCCGAGAAAGATCCACCGCCTCTGTAGTCGTTAAATCCATTATACCTAATGAAACCTGGATAGTCCGCATGACCTGGTCTCATCAAATCTTTAAGTTTTCCATAATCCTTAGAACGCATATCTGAATTTCTAATTACTGCGCAAAGAGGGGTACCTGTAGTTTTTCCTTCAAAGAACCCACTCAAAATTTCTGGTGCATCTGCTTCTTTTCTAGCTGTAGATAAATTACTTTTTCCTGGCGCACGTCTTGCCATTTCTTTCATAATCTCTTCAAGATTAATCTCAACGCCTGAAGGAAGCCCATCAATTGTAATTCCAATCCCAACTCCGTGAGATTCACCAAATATAGAAACCTTTAATTTATTCCCCCACATTCCACTCATCGAACACACCTCCTAAATTCTTAAAATCATCCCAGAATTGAGGGTATGACTTTGAAACACATTCATAATCTTTAAGTATAATAGGTTCTTTACACATAGTTGATGCTATAGCCATAGTCATTGCTATTCTATGATCTTTATGACTCCAAACTTCCACGTTTCCTTTAAGCTCCTTTACACCTTCAATTATCAATCCTTCTTCTTTTTCAATAATTTTAGCACCTAATTTATTAAGTTCTGAAGTTACAGCTGCTAATCTATCACATTCCTTAATTCTAAGTCTTCCTGCATTTATAATTTCTGTTGTTCCTTCACTTAATGCAGCAACCAATGATACTACTGGGATTATATCTGGACACTGAGAACCATCAATTATAGTAGACTTAAGTCCAAGACTTGTGCTTCCAATTAAACCATTATCTTTATTATTTAATTTCAATCCCATTCTTTGTAATATGTCAATTACTTCTTTATCCCCTTGAAGAGAATCTAGTTTCAAGTCATTAAGCACAACATTACTTGAAAGTGCATCAGCACAGAAGAAGAATGCTGCTTGTGAGTAGTCACCTTCAACTCTATAATCTATACTCTTATAAATTTGATTTCCCTTTATAATAAATTCTTCATAATTATTATTTATAATTTCTACACCAAAGTCTTTAATGGCTCTTAAAGTTAAATCAATATATCCTTTGGATTCCATTTCTGTTGTAATTACAATCTTAGAGTCTCCATCTAAAAGAGGAAGCGTAAATAATAATCCTGTTATAAACTGTGAGCTAATATTCCCCTCCATTTTAAACTCTCCAGCTTTTAATTTTCCTTCAGTCTTTAAATCAAGAATACCATCTTTATAAGAATATTTAATTCCTTGTTCATTAAAAATTTTGTAATAAGTGTCTAATGGTCTCTTTCCTAAATTACCTCTTCCAACAAATCTATTAACTCCATCAAATAAAGCTGCTATAGGTACTAAAAATCTAAGAGTTGATCCTGACTCGTTGCAATCTATAGTTCTTTGTTCCTTAACTGAATTAGCTTCAATATTTTCCGGGCTGTTAACTCCATAAACCTCAAGATAATCTTCTTTTTTGGTTATTTTAGCCCCTAATGCTCTCATTGCTTCAATTGTAGCAATAATGTCATCCGAATAATCTATATTTGTAACCTTACTAACACCATCTCCAAGAGCTGCGCAAATTACTGCTCTATGTGCCATACTTTTAGATGGTGGTATCTTAACTTCCCCACTTAATTTTCCAGGATAAATTTTTAAGTTCCCCATGATTTTACCTCGCTTTTTTATTCATTGCTTAAGACATACTCAAAAATAACATATCTGCTTGCTAGCCTATTTTTTCATATACATCATTAACTAAAAAATTCTACATTTGTTTTTTCTAAATATGATTCTCCAATATTTCTTAATAATACTACTTTTAATACATTATCAATATTTTTCTTATCTAATGCTATTGTATCTAAAACTTCCGAGCTATCATCTATTTCAACTTTATAAGGAAGATTGTATTGCACTAGTATCTCTCTTATCTTTTCACTAACACCTTGATCAGTTAACCCTTTATTTTCTGCAATCTTACTTATTTCATACATTCCTATAGCTACTGCTTCCCCATGTGTAAACTTCTTAAAGTTATAATATGTCTCTATGGCATGACCTAGTGTATGTCCAAAGTTTAGCAACATTCTCTCTCCAGTATCTTTTTCGTCATTTTCCACAACGCATTTTTTTATAAAGCAACATTTGTGGATAATTTTTTCTATATTGTTCATAACCTCTTCTTTATTTTTTAAGCTTTTCAAAAAGTAAAAGAATTCCTTATCTTTTATACATCCATATTTAATAACCTCTGCCATTCCGTCTCTAAAAAATCTTTCACTTAAAGTTTCAAGTACATTTGGATCTATTAAAACTAATTTAGGATGATAAAAACTTCCCACTAAATTTTTACCTCTTTCTAAATCTACAGCAACCTTTCCACCTACGCTACTATCAACTTGAGCAAGAAGTGAAGTTGGTATTTGAACAAAATCTACACCTCTTAAGAAAGTTGATGCAGCAAATCCTCCAAGATCTCCAATTACTCCTCCGCCTAAAGTTATAATCAAGTCACTTCTTGTAATTTTAAAATCTAATAGTTCATTATATATCAAAGGAAGGGTACTAAACGCTTTAGTTTCCTCACCTGGTTCTAGTTCCATTAGCTTAACATCATATCCTGAGTTAATTAAACATGATTTTATCCTATCTCCATAATGAGAACCTACATTTTTATCAGTTAGTATAAATATCTTTTTACCTTTAGAAACTTTTTGGATTTCCAGATTCACTTCATCAATTAATCCTTTTTTAATTATGATTGGATAACTTCTTTCACCAAGTTCAACAACTAAATCTTCCATTTATAAACACTCCTCTTGTAATTAAACAGTTAGCATCATGACTAAGATTACGTTATGACTCTTTTCTATTTTTTAGATACTTGTAATGAGTAATTGTTAATACCAACTGTTCTCTAATTTAATAAATTTATATTTCTCTTCCAACAGCCGCTGCAATAACTTTTAACTCTTCCATGAGTTTTGCAAACTTACTTGGCTTTATTGATTGTGGACCATCACATAATGCATTTTCTGGATCATTATGAACTTCAATAATAAGTCCATCTGCTCCAACTGCAACCGCTGCTTTTGCTAGAGGTTCAACCATCCAGTACTTTCCTGCAGAGTGACTTGGATCAATTACTATAGGTAAGTGACTTAATTTTTTAACAGCAGGTACTGCACTTAAGTCTAAAGTATTTCTTGTGTAGTTTTCAAATGTTCTTATTCCTCTTTCGCACAGAATTACATTTTCATTACCACCAGCCATAATATATTCAGCTGACATTAACCATTCCTCTATAGTTGCTGATAAACCTCTTTTTAATAATATCGGCTTGTTAGTTTTGCCAAGTTCCTTTAGTAAATCAAAGTTTTGCATATTTCTAGCGCCAACTTGAATTACATCTACATTTTCAACAAACGTTTCTATATCATAAGGAGACATAAGCTCTGTAACTATTGGCAATCCTGTATTTGCTCTTGCTTTCTTTAAAAGTTCTAACCCTTCATATTTCATTCCCTGGAACGCATATGGTGAAGTTCTTGGCTTAAATGCTCCGCCTCTTAAGAAATTTGCCCCAATTTCCTTAACTTCTTTTGCTATTTCAATGATTTGTTCTTCGCTTTCAACAGAACATGGACCTGCAATCATTGCTATTTTCTTTCCACCAATTTTAACTCCATTAATATCTACTATTGTATCTTCTGGATGAAACATTCTATTTGCTTTTTTGAAAGGTTCTTGAACTTTCATAACTCTTTCAACTATTCCATTAGCTGCAACAACCGAAGGATCTATTGCACTTGTATCCCCAACTAATCCCAAGATACTAACATCTGATCCAACAACTAGGCTCACTGAAACTCCCTTTGCTTCTAGTTGTTTTGTCAATCTTTCTATTTCTTCCTGCTTTGCTTTTTGCTTTAATATTACTACCATTGTATATTGCCCCCTTGCATGTATTTGATTATTGCGAAAAAAAAATGGAACTCATGTATAATGAGTTCCATAAAATATCAATACTGATATATATTACAAACTTATATAAAATATAAAAAACTCATTAAAAAGGTATTTTTCAGTTTTTTGCAAAATAAATAGCCAGCGCTAAAATAAAAGCCCCAGAATGTAAAATAAAAAAAGCTATAAAATTTTTGCATAACTGATTTTACAATATCCTTTTCCATGATTTTCTCCATTTCTAAATTTAATAATTATTTTCACGAATATTAATTACAATATTTACATTTAAATTTAATCTTTTTATCATTATAACAAACTATATCTAATTGTCAATACAAATTAACGCTTTTCAAACAAATATTGCATTTTGCAATCAAATAATTAAATATATTGTATTTCTATTAATATTAAATCAATAATTAATATATATTTTTTTCACTTTATCATTTCAGCTTTATAGTATTTATTCTAAAAATCTAGTTATAAAACTCCTATATAAATATATTAATTGGTTAAATTCTTATAAAAAAACACCTAAATACTAGGTGCTTTTTTAGTTAAACGCTAACTATAATTGCTTAATTGATTGTTTGCTCTTAGGAAGAATCTTAATAGAAACTAGCAAAGAAATTACCATAATTGAGAAACCAACCAGATACATTGCAGTATATCCAAAATTTCTTTGGATTGTACTAAACATATGTGGGTATACAAAGTTAGCTCCTGCTGATCCCAGCACGCTAACAAATGAATATGTACCAGCAACTAGTTCGTCATCAACTACTTCTCTTATATATTTAAATAAAAATGTTAAATAACAACCATACATTAGGCCATGTAATTGATCCCCTAAGACAACTAAAGGCATAGAACCTGTTGAAAATAAAAGTATTCTAGTAGCTCCTATAAGAAATGCTATTATTAAATATTTCTTAGGTTTTTTATCCTTTAGGTACTTTCCTACAAGCATGAATGATATAAATTCAACACATACTCTTGAAAATATAGATTTGCTATATATAGAATTAGCCAAATCAGCATTTCCCGTTATTTCAATTAAATATGTTGAATATGCAAATTCTATTGCGGTGTAAGTTCCTATGATTAGAATATTAATTACTCCGAGAATTACTGAATTTTTATTTTTAAATACAGCAATTAATTTCCCTCTATTGGGATTTCCATCTGCTTCAATATTCTTAAACTTCATAGCTATTAATAATATAACTATACATGACATTATGATTCCTATTATATGCATAGTTTTAAATCCATATTTTAAAATTATAGTTCCACTTAATAAAACTACGCACCCAAATCCTATGGATCCCCATTTTCTTATTTCTGAATACTCTACATTTTTTCTAACTGCTATTTCTTCAACATATACTTCATATACATTTCCAATTGTTTGTACTATAATTCCATAAAGAACTGCATAAAAATATATAATAGTCTTGTTAACAGACATTAAAAATACTATCATTCCAATAAGTGCGCATAAATGTATGATAATAAATCTTTTTTTGTTTTTTCTCATCGAAAATTTACTTACTAAAAATTGCTGTGAAAGAATTGCAAATAATGCTCCTATAGATACTACAGTTCCAACTTGACTTAATGATAATCCAACTACTTGATTCAAATATGGTACATAAAAAGTAGTCACTATACTCGTTACTCCATAATTTATATAAGTAGTCAAGGAATAATAAAACTTTTCTTTGCTTTTCATATAATGCTCCAATCCTAATGAATTAAATATTTCTCCTATTCACTTCTATTATTAAATTTATATATTAAATTATACTCAGTTAAGAAAAAGTTTCCATAACATTAGCAATTTTGTAAAAATAATTATTTAAGTTCCATAAAAAGTATTTTTAACACTCGTTTATTTAATAGATATTAAGTAAAATACTTAGGCATATAAAACCACTCTTCTATTTCTTTAAGTAAAAGAGTGGTTTTATCATAATTTTAAATTTCCTATTCTATAATATAGGAGATACCAATCTAATTAAGGACTCTTTAATTTTGAGAGACAAACTCCTACTATCGTATATTTCCCTAGTTATCTCTTCTGAGCACTCCATGTCCTTCATAAACTGCTTTTCTCCATCCTTTGCAATTCTATCGTCATAAATAAATGCATTAACTTCAAAGTTAAGCTTAAAGCTTCTAATGTCTAAATTAGCTGTTCCTATGCTCATTACTAACCCATCAGCTACTATTGTTTTTGCATGAATAAAACCATTTTGATAACTATATATTTTAACACCTGCTTCTAATAATTCTCCCACATAAGAACTTGCTGCCCATTGCATGAAGAAATGATCTGGTTTTCCCGGTATTATAATCCGTACATCTACCCCTGATAATGCAGATATTTTTAATGATTCCAATATTGGTGAATCAAGAACTAGATACGGAGTTTCCAAATACAAATTATTCTTAGCATTATTAATTAATTTTAAATAAGCATTTCTAATATATTCTTCCTTGTGATCCGGGCCACTAGTTACAATCTGTATTCCCACATCTCCTAAGTCTTTCTTGAATTCTTTTGCATATTTATTATAATCAATTATTTTTTCACCAGATGCATGACACCAATCCAATAAAAATCTTTCATTTAATGCATTAACTGCCTCTCCCTCTATTCTTACATGAGTATCTCTCCAAAAGCCAACTTCAGGATCTTCATTTATATATTCTTTTCCAACATTAAACCCTCCAACATAGCCGTACTGACCATCAATAACAACTATTTTTCTGTGATTTCTATAATTTATACGAGTATTTATATGTGGTAAAATTCCTGGAAAAAACAGTGAAAACTTCCCACCTGCATTCAAGTATTCCCTAAGAACTTTTTTACTCAACTTGCGTGATCCCATACTATCTAATAATAATCTAACTTCTAATCCGCTTTTAACTTTCTTAGTTAGTTCATCAAGTATCTGTTTTCCAATAGTGTCTCCTCTAAATATATAATATTCAACATGAATAAACTTTTTAGCATTTTTTATGTCTTCAATTAACTGACTAAATTTTTCTTTTCCATTTACATATACATCAATTTTATTATTAGTAGTGTATTTTACGCCAGAATTATTAAAATTTAGCCTCCTTAAATCAGCAAATTTTTCTCCTCCATCATGACTGTGTTTATTGGATTTATATGTATCTTTTAAGTTTTTTCTCTTCTTTTCATCAAATTTTATTTTTTCCTTAAAAATCTTTTGTCTGCTTAGATTTTGACCAAACATGATGTAAATCACAAATCCAAGGCCAGGTAAAATCATTAATATTAAGATCCATGCCCATGTTGTTGTTGGATCTTTTCTTTCTATAAACACTAATGATAAAGAAAAAAGTATATTCAAAACTAAAGTTATAACTGTTAAGCCTAAAAGTATGTTCATTGATTCACATCCCTATATTAAACTCTTCCCTATTCTAATATTGTATCATAATAACTTATTCTAAAAAAAATATTATTTGCTTTTTTAGATGTAATATTACTCATAACTAAAAATTAATTTCATTTTTAATAAGAAAACTACTACTAATATTATTTCAAATATTGCATAAACAATAAGTAGTAATAAGTTTTTACTATTAAACACATATATATAAGTCAACTTCTTGACTTTTTTTGATTTCTTAATATATAATATTATTAAAATTTTATATTGTGCGATGAATAGGAGTACTAGTAATAATTATATCTTAAAGAGAGCTGTTGTTTGGTGTAAAATAGCGTTATATTATTATGAACTTGCCTAGGAGCTTACTTGTTAAAAGCAAGTACGGTAAACCCGTTAAAATAATAAGTGAGAAGGATAAATTTGTTTTTTATCTCTTCTAATTAAGAGTGGTACCACGGAAATTATGCTTTCGTCTCTTTGTTTTAGAGATGAGAGCTTTTTTAATTTATCCATTATTAATGTATAATTTTAATATTTTAATTAAAACTTTGTTTTAATAACATATTTTTCAATTATTATAAGTGTTTTTCTTTTATATGCATTATATTGTGCATTTTACATTAAAATTATAGGAGGCTATATCATGGCAAATTACGGAACAAAAATTGATGAAAAGTGGCAAAAATTTTGGGAGGAGAATGAGGTTTATAAATTTAATCCTGAAAATTTAGATAAAAAACTCTATACATTAGAAATGTTTTCTTATCCATCAGGTGCTCAATTGCATGCTGGTCACTGGTTTAACTATGGTCCAACAGATTCATGGGCAAGACTTAAGAGAATGCAAGGATATAATGTATTCCAACCAATGGGATTTGATGCCTTTGGATTACCTGCTGAAAATTATGCTATAAAAACAGGAATTCATCCTCAAGATTCTACTTTAAAAAATATTGAGACAATGGAAAAACAATTGAAATCTATGGGTGCTATGTTTAACTGGGAAAACGAAGTTGTTACTTGTCTTCCTGATTATTATAAATGGACTCAATGGCTATTCTTGAAACTTTACGAGAAAGGTCTAGCTTACAGAAAAAAAGCACCTGTAAATTGGTGTCCATCATGCAATACAGTATTAGCTAATGAACAAGTTGTTGATGGTGTTTGTGAAAGATGTAGTACTGAAGTTACAAAGAAAGATCTTACTCAATGGTTCTTTAAAATAACTGAGTACGGCGATGAATTACTTGATAAATTAGATGGTTTAGATTGGCCTGAAAAAACAAAGTCTATGCAAAAGCACTGGATTGGAAGATCTTATGGTGCAGAGGTTACTTTCAAAGTCAAGGATTCAGATTTGAAATTCGATGTATTTACTACAAGAGTTGATACTTTAAACGGTGTTACTTATGTAGTTTTAGCTCCTGAAAACAAACTAGTTGATGAGTTAACTCTTCCAGAGTATAAGGCTGCTGTTGAAGAATATAAGGAAGCTGCTGCAAAGCAATCTGAAATTGAAAGACAATCAGTTTCAAAAGAAAAGACAGGAGCATTCACAGGATCTTATGCCATTAACCCTATTAACGGAAAAATAGTTCCTATTTGGATTTCTGATTATGTATTGGCTACTTATGGTACAGGATGTGTTATGGCAGTTCCTGCTCATGATGAAAGAGATTTTGCTTTTGCAACAAAATTCAATTTACCAATCGAAAGAGTTATAACTGATAAAGAAAATACTAATCCAGACCTTCCATATTGCGAATATGGAGTACTTGTTAATTCAGGAAAATTCGATGGATTAACAACTGATGAGGCTAAAAAGAAAATCGTTGAAGAATTAGAAAAAGATGAATTAGGAGCAATGAAGAAAAACTTCAGATTAAGAGACTGGCTAGTTTCAAGACAAAGATATTGGGGTGCTCCAATTCCTGTTATATACTGTGATGATTGTGGAATAGTTCCAGTACCTGAAAAGGATCTTCCAGTGAAACTTCCTTACAATGTTGAATTTACGCCAGATGGTAAATCACCATTAGGTAAATGTGAGGATTTTGTAAATACAACTTGTCCTCATTGTGGGAAGCCTGCAAAGAGAGAAGCTGATACTTTAGATACTTTTGTATGTTCATCTTTTTACTATTTAAGATATGTAGACAATAAAAACGATGATGCACCTTTTGATTCTGAAAAAGTCAACAAAATGCTTCCTGTAGACAAATATGTTGGTGGACCAGAACATGCTTGCATGCATTTATTATATGCTAGATTCATAACAAAAGCTCTAAGAGATATGGGATATTTAAACTTTGATGAACCATTCTTAAGCTTAACTCACCAAGGATTGATATTAGGACCAGATGGACTTAAAATGAGTAAATCAAAAGGAAATACTATTTCTCCTGATGATTATATTAAAGAATATGGCGCTGACGTATTTAGAATGTATTTAATGTTTGGATTTGGTTATACTGAAGGTGGAGCTTGGAGCGACGATGGAATAAAATCTGTTGGCAAATTCGTGGATAGAATTGAAAGAATCCTTGAAAATTGCAGAAATATAATAAATTCAAATGAGAGCACTAAAGATTCTATTGATTCAGCTGAAAAAGAATTAAACTTCTGGAAACATAATACTATTAAAGGTGTTACTGAAGACGGAGATAAAATGCAATTTAACACTGCAATAGCAAGACTTATGGAGCTTACAAATGCTCTTAATAAGTACACTCAAGAAAATATTAAAAACGCAAACTTCTTAAAAGAAACTATAGTTGATTTCATAAAACTACTTGCACCATTTGCTCCTCACTTTGCTGAAGAGCAATGGAGCTTACTTGGAAATAATTCAACAATCTTTAATGAAAAATGGCCAGAATTTAATCCTGCTGCTTTAGTTAAAGATGAAGTCGAAATTGCAATCCAAATAAATGGTAAAATAAAGACTAAAATCATGGTAGCTTCTAATTTAGATGAAGAAGGTATAAAATCTGCTTCATTAGAAAATGAGACTATTAAAGAAAATACTGAAGGTAAAACTATAGTTAAAGTTATTGTAATTAAAGGAAGACTTGTTAATATAGTTGTAAAATAAAAAAGTGGCCACTTGGCCACTTTTTTATTTATGACTTTTCCTTATTCCTACTTATCCCCTTGCTTAACTATCAAAATTTATACTATTAAATATTCCTCCAATATCCTTAAGTGAATTAAATATTAAAGTCGGCTGTATTTCAGATTCCTTTAGATTTTTCATTTGAGTTTCCCCTGTCAAGACTAGAATTGTAACTGCCTTATTGCCTTTTCCTATAGCAATATCTGTATATAACCTATCTCCTACAAAGGCAACTTCTTCTTCTTTAAGTTTCATATTCTTAAGTATATAATTCAAAGTATAAGAAGACGGCTTACCAAAAAATGTAGGTTTCACTCCTGTAGATGCAGTAATCATTGAACATATAGATCCACAATCTGGCATAAAACCATTTTCTATAGGACAATTGAAATCTGGATTTACCGCCAAAAAAGTAGCTCCATTTCTAATAAAGTCACATGCTTTTGAAACATTTTTATAAGCTAATGAAGTATCAAATCCTGCTACTACCACCTCTGCATTTTCTCCTACTATATTAATATTGGAATTTACAAAATCTTTTTTTAAATATTCGTTACCTAAAACAAATACTCTTTTATTTTGAAATTCTCTTTTTATATAATCAATTATTACTTCATTAGATATCATCATCATGTCATCCTTTACGTCATAGCCCATATTAGTTATTTTATTTATATAAAATTCAGCATTTTTTGAAGAATTGTTTGTAAAGAATTTAAACTTTATATTATTTTCATCTAATATTCTTAGGAATTCTATAGATCCGTCTAATAATGTGTTACCTAGGTATACTGTTCCATCTAAATCAAGAATAAAACATTTTATCTTTTTTAATAATGTTCTCTCATCCTCTTTTATATCTAAATATTTATTTAACATGCTATGCCCTCTCAGCTAAATAATTTTTAATCTTATATGAAAATTCATCTAGTAAATCCAAATCACCTAAAAAACTTAAAATTGTATATCTCGGCCTAACCTCTTTAGCCATTACTGTTGCATCTAACATCGTTTTAATCTCAATTCCAACATCCTCTGGTTCAGCTGCTGCACCAACTTTTTTAAGAATAGCTTTTATTTCCCCTGCTGTCGGGATATCTTTAATAACATCTTTTATTTCATTAATGTTTTCTCTAATGCTGCTAATTCTTTCTAATCTACTTTCTATAGAATTCCTTTTTTCTTTTGCAGCTGTTTTGATAATTTCAGGTGCTGCTTTTCCATAAAATTGTTTAATATTTTTTTCCCATTGGTCTTGATCAAATAGCTTAGCTTTATTAATAGCTTGATCAAAATTAATTTCATATTCAGATAATATTTCACGTAATTTCGTAGTTATGATTGTAGATATTCCCACCTTTGTTCCATGAAGCACAGCTTTTTTACCTTCAAATAAAAACATCATTTCTAGATAATGAGCTAAATGATGTTCAGAACCTGAAGCTGGTCTTGAATTGCCAACAAAGCTCATAGCAATTCCAGTTAGAACTAATGCTTCCATTAGATTTTTTATTGCCGTTTCATCCCTATTTATCATTTTCTCTGAATTATCCATACATTTTTGTATAGAATCCTCTACCATTTTAACTGTTACATCGCAATAATATTCTTTATTTATAATCTTGCTAAGTTTCCAATCATTTAATGCAGAATACTTTCCAACAATATCTCCAAATCCAGCTAGAATCATTTCCATAGGTGCATCTTTCAATATATTAACATCTCCAATAATTGCTTTAGGCACATCAACTTGATAAGTAGTTTTAAGATTTTCAACTATTAATGCAGAACCATTTGATGCAAATCCATCCATAGATGGTGCAGTAGCCACAATAACTGATGAAATTTCTAGTTTACGACTAACAAATTTGCCTAAATCATTTAATGTACCTGAGCCTATTGTTAAAATAACATCTATATCTTTATCAAACTGCATAAATAGTTTACCTACAGCACTTTCATCCGGAACAAGATCATCCTCTGGTTCAAATATAAATTTTTTATACTCAAATTTTCCTTCTTTCAATGCAGCTTCAACTAGATTTCCAGCTGCTTTATAAGTATTTTTATCCGCTACAACTAATGCATTTTTAAATCCTAAATCTCTCAATATATCAGGCACTTTTTTAATTGCATTTTTTTCTATTAATACACGTTCTAAACCTATATTATGTGCTCTGCCACATGTGCATTTTAATCCACTTTTTAGAAAATCATCTATTTTTAAATCACTAACATTGTTTATATTTAACTCCATGCATATCACTTCCTAATTAATATTTTTGCTTAATTAACAATGAGTATGTTGCAATACTTTGTATATGTCTGAAACTCTTGATTCATAAGTAACTAAATATACTTCTAAAGAAGTACAAAATTGCAGCATACATATTTATTTTTATTAATTAAAATATACCTAAGGCTCCTAAAATTGCTCCTGCAAGTATAAGCACAACCATTAATTTAATTGGAGATGTCCCTCTTCTTACCATTTTTAATACAATCAACGTTAATGCAAATGGTATTAACCCCGGCATTAATTTATCTAATAAATCTGTTTGCAAACTAAATTTAACTTCTCCCATATTAAAACTCAAATTAGTTTGTAAAGTAATAAATCTTCCAACTAGTCCTCCCATTACGAGAGTTCCAAGTACTGATGCAGTCTCAATTACTTTATTAATTTTCCCACCTTGTAATATTTGTTCTACTGCTTTCTTACCAAGATTGTATCCGCTCATCCATAAACTTAATGAAATACTAGTCATTATTGCATATTGTGCTATTAAAAATATAATTGGACCAAAAATATTCTTAGTATTTGTAATTCCTATACATATTGCAAGCAAAATAGGTGTAATAATTCCCTGTGTCAATGTATCACCAACACCTGCAAGGGGCCCCATTAATCCTGTTTTTATCGCATTAAAACCTTCATCATTAATTGGATTACCACCAGCCTTCTCCTCTTCCATGGCTATAGTAATACCATGTATAACTGATCCACAAATAGGTTCTGTATTAAAAAAAGCTAAATGCCTTTGTACTGCTGCCTTTTTATCTTCATTACTCTTATACAATTTTTTTATTACAGGTAACATGGAATGTGCAAAAGCCGTAGCTTGTAATCTTTCGTAATTATAATTTGATTGTGCGAAAAAAAACCATCTAATCCATGACTTTATTACATCTCTTTTATCTAAAACTTTAGTTTTATTATCATCAATTGATTTATTTTCAGGTATAATCTTTATATTTGACATGTATATTCCCCCCTTGTAAATTTTCTTCTATGCATTATTAGGTGATGAATTATTGCCTTTTATTGCAGTTACTGTTAATGCAATTACTAGTCCTATTATAGAAATGATAACTATATCAAGTTTAAAATATACTGACATTATAATCCCTAGTACAAAAAACGGCATTGTAAATGAGTTTCCTATTAGTTTTAAGTTCATTGCAATACCTAATGCTGGTAACATTGCTCCTATTACATTAAATACATGCAATACACTATCATTCATAACACTTAACATTCCAGACACTGCATCGGGACCGAAATATACTACTAATGCAGCTGGAATGAAGCTAAGTAAAAATAATACTATTTGCGGCGGTATTGTATTTATGAGACTGAGTGAATCTATATTCCCCTTTTCTACCTCTCTATCAGCCCAATGAACAAAAAATGAGTTAATTGTCATTTTTCCTATCCATAATACTGTAGCTATAGTTCCAAGTGGAACTGCAATTGCCATAGCAGTTGATACATCTAAGCCGGAAGTTATAGCCAATGCAGTACCTACATATCCTGCAAATGATGGATCACCCATTTGAGCTCCACCCGCTGATATAAATCCTAGATATATAACATTTATACCTGCACCTATTAATGCTCCCTCCAGAGGTTGTCCTAATATTATTCCTGTTATTAGTCCTGCTACTAAAGGCCTATTAAATGTAAAAAATCCAACATAAGTAAACCATGGACTCCATGAAATATAGTAAAATAACCCTATTAATACCGCTTGTAGAATCGTAACATGCATATAAATTCCTCCTAAATTATAATTTAATTACTAATCACTTCTATAATAATTTATCTAATGTTATTTGTTTTGCATCAGGGACAATTTGCATAAAAACCTTTACACCACATCTCATAAGTTCCCTAAACGATTCTCTTTCTTCATCAGAAACTGAAATATTTTTATATAGTTGTTTTCTTCCTTGTCGTGCTCCCATTCCTCCAAGATTTAACTCCTTAATTCCAATTCCTGCTTTTACAAGACCAAGGACAGTCATAGGAGCTTTAACTAAAATCAATATTCTCTCACCATCGTCATCTTTATTTAAAATTTTAACTGCATCATCTACTCCATATATCTCCACTTTAAGTGAACTAGGTGCTGCAGATTTTAGAACCATTTGCATAAATGAATCTTGTGCTACTGCATCATCTACTACTATAATTTTAGTTGCCTTTGTAATTTTGGACCATGCAGTTGCAACTTGACCATGTATTAGCCTATCATCAATTCTTGTAAGAACAATATTTAACATATATAATCTCTCCCTTTTTCCATTTATTTTAATAATGTATTTAATTCATTAAATAATTCTTTTACTCCCATAACCCCTGCTTCCATGCAATGCGCCGTCAATTCATCTAACTCATAAGATTCTCTCATAGTAATTGCTTCAAGTAACATAGGTAAATTAACACCTGTTATACATTTAAATTTAATATTACTTATTTTATTTGAATTTAAAGCAACAACATTATAAGGACTTCCACCTAACAGATCTGCCAGTACTAAAACACCTTCCCCGTTGTCTAACAATTTAATAGATTCTCTAACCTTGTCTCCTAATACTTCAATACTATCTCCATGTTCAAGTCCTAAAGTTAATATCTTATCTTGTTTTCCTACAATAAGCTCAGCACTTTTTAATATTTCTTCTGAAAATTTTCCGTGAGTGACGAGTAAAATTCCTATCATAAGATTCACCTCCTCTTGTTTTTCTTTATACCTTATATACAAGCAACTATCGTGCCAATAATTAACTTAAAGCGTCTCACTATATATAGCATAGTATTTGAACCATTCTGGACACTATGCTCTT
This sequence comes from Clostridium beijerinckii, assembly GCF_036699995.1. Classification (NCBI taxonomy): domain Bacteria; kingdom Bacillati; phylum Bacillota; class Clostridia; order Eubacteriales; family Clostridiaceae; genus Clostridium; species Clostridium beijerinckii. Next base: position 4,888,416 of record NZ_CP144906.1, read on the forward strand.
GCACATTTTTTAGTTAATACAATATTTCTCATCATAAAAAAATTTATTTATTTGATAATTTAATATTTAAAAATCAGCATGTGTATTCAATGTGTATTTAATGTGTATTTAATGTGTATTTAATGTGTATTTAAAAAAGTCTAAATGCAAATACACATTTAGACTTTTTAGTATTACTATTATATTTTTATTAAGCTCAAGGGGCACCTCGTCCAGGAGTGTTACGGATGCTAGCTATCGGATAAATTACAGTAACTTTAACTTACTGTTAAACATCTTCTTCAATTTTAATATTGTTTAAATCAAAATTAATATCCACCATTTCAACTATATATGCTAGTTCACCATTAGGAATGTGTATTCCAAATACTTCTTCAACTATAATAAAATTATTTTTTACAACCTCAAAAAGTTGCTCTTTTGCAGCTTTAATTTGATGAAATTTTTTATACGGCAATGTCTCATTTCTTATAACTCTTTCAATCATACATGAACAATGAAATAAAAACTTAATATACATGGCATCATCAATGTCTTTGTTATAAATAGACGCTATATTTTTCAAAACTTCATCTAACGTTTTAGACGCTTTTTTAGCACTTAAAAAAGTTAATATTTCTTCTAGCATGCTCACAGCATAATCTCTACAATTTATATTTTCTGATTCAACTTCCATTGGTGGATTACTTATTTTTATACCGTCTCCAATTAATGAGCTTACGTTTTTTACACTTTCAACTAATATATCCATAGTTATATCAGGCATCATTGCCTTTCTAGCAGCCTCAATAACCATTGGAGTGCTAACCATTTTCAGCATTTGTGTTTTTATACCAGTTTTTTCTGCAATTATATCTGAAAATGTGGTTAGTGATCCCATGTCTACTAATAAAAGAACTCCTCCTTCACAATCGATTTCTTTAACCATATCTATAGCCTTGCTTAGGGCTATCTCCACCTTTTCTTCCAACGGCATATCCAATGCATGAATACAGTTGCAGCCTAAAAGTGCCTTTGCAACTTCTACCATATTAGTCGCAGTCCCATTCCCGTGAGCAATAACTAAAACTTGAATATTTCCACACGCTCTTTTTGTATTTACTGAATATAAAAACATAGTTATAAATGCTACTTCATCGTTAGGTACTTTAATTGAAAACTGTTTTTCAATTTTCAATTTTATTCTTTCAGCTATATTGTATTCATTTATATGCTCCTTATAAGAACTTTCTAAGTTTGGATAAATTGTTACATTTCCTGACTTTAAACGTTCTATAAGGGTTTCAATATGCAACGCCAGGCTATAAATTAACTTTGTATCTGTACTATTAGCAAAATAATCTTCATTTTCAAAAAATGATTCTTCTATAATATTAACGATTTCAGGCGTTACAATTTTTGATAAGACTTCTTTATTTATAGTTAAATTTTGAGACTTTTCTGATAGTGGTGAGTTATTAAAACGATCTCGAATTTGATTATTTATATTCTCCCTAATTTGGTTTACAGACAAGCCATCTTCATAAAACTTTTGTGCTCTTTCTAACATAACATCATAGAAATCTTCTTCAGTATCATATTTATCATAAAGCATTAAGCCATTTAAGCTATCATCAAATTCCTCATTGGAACTATTAAATGTTATGGACTCAAAGTCATTTAAATCAAAATATTTAAAAAGTTCTTGCCTTTTATCCTCTATTGTAAATAATCCTTCTTTAAAACGCTGTGAAAGCTGTGATAACTTAACGTGTACGTATTTTTGATCTTGTGTTATATATTCAACAAATGCATTGGCACAAATAAGCTGGATATCATTTTTCAGTTGGCCTATATTACCTGGGCATTTGTAAAGCAGCAGCACTTTTAAAACTTCTTTCGATACTTTTAATTGAGACTTAATTTTAAGACACTCGTTTTTAAAAAATTCATAAATAAGTTTCATTCTCTCTTTTAAGGAACGTTCATCTAAACTTGGTAGTTTAATAGTTACTGGAATTCTTCTTAAGAAAGTACTTAGTATAGTAGATTTAGGATCTTCAGTAGTAGCTGCTATAAACAATATATTAGCTCTTCTTGTATTTTCAGATTCTCCTAATCTACGATAGCTGCCCCTATCTATTAATGAAAATAACATTTCTTGCCCTTCTGGTGGTAAACGATGAACTTCATCTAAAAAGAGAATTCCGTTATTAGCTTCATCTATTAACCCTTTTTTTTCTTTATCTGCTCCTGTAAATGCACCCTTTGCATGTCCAAACAGATGTGATAATAATAATTGAGAATTTTCTGCATAATCTGCACAATTGAAAATAACATATGGTGCGTTAGTTTCGAGTGTCCCTACATTTATAGCATATCTATACATCATTTCTGCAAAAGTAGTTTTTCCAACTCCAGTAGGCCCAATTAATAATGTATGTAATCCACTAGTTGGATATAATATTGCTGCTTTTGCCTGTTTAATTTGTGATTTTAAGGAATCCTTATTTCCTATTATATTTTCAAATATATCCTTAGTCTTATTTTTTGTATTTCCTAAATTATTATTAATTTCATTAGTATTACAAACTTCCATGATATTCTTACTTTGTGACTCTAAATTTAGCTCTTTATTTATAATTTTTCTAAAGAAATTATATTCTTTTATTATTGGTTCGTTTATCTTTATTTTATAAGTAGATTCTAGATAATCTTTATCTAAATATAATACAGGCTTGCCCAATATCTTAACTGCCTTCCCTTCATTTACAAGACAGTTTAATTCTTTACTAACATTATTTCTTGATATTTTTAGTTCTTCAGCTATATAACTTGCTTCAAATCCTATTTTCTCTATTAAGTCATTATCAAAAGCAGTCTCAGCTGTAAGCTGTTTTAACCTTCCATACACTCTATCTTTTCTACTCAATTTATTATTTTCTGGTTTTATAATCATACAATAGCCCAATCCCTTTTAACATTTTCAAATTATTTATTAAATTATTTCTACCTATTGTAATATATGTGTTACCGCTCTTATATAATTCTAAATTAAAATTATAATTATACTTCAATTATAATAATCAAAAACTTTCCTCGTTAGCTCTAACTCCAAATCATGTGATTGAAATCCAAATAAATCAATATGGAGTTTATGAATTAAATCTATATCCTGTTCCCCAAAGGGTTTCAATATACTCTGGATTTCCTGGATCTTTTTCAATCTTCTTTCTTAACTTTTGTATATGAACTGCTACAGTTGCTGTATCTCCATAATAATCCTCTCCCCATATTCTATCGAATAATTGATCTTTAGTGAAAACTATATTTGGATTAGAAGCTAAAAATACCATAAGCTCATACTCTTTTGTAGTAAGAATAACCTCTTTTCCATTTACAAAAACTTTATGTGAATCTGTTCTTATCTCCAATGCTTTATGGCTAATAATATTGAATTGGGGTCTATTTCCTGATAACCTCTCATATCTAAGCATATGAGACTTTATTCTGGCTACTAATTCTGCCGGACTAAAAGGTTTGGTTAAATAATCATCTGCACCAAATCCTAAGCCCTTTATTTTATCAATATCTTCACTTCTTGCTGATACTATTATTATAGGTATTTCATATTTTTCTCTAACTTCTCTTACTATTTCATACCCATCTTTACCTGGCAGCATTAAATCAACTATTATAAGATCATATGTACCAATAAGAGCTTTTTTTAATCCTTGAATACCATCCTGAATTATTTCCACTTTATAACCATTTAATTGAAGATATTCTTTTTCTAGTTCAGCGATATTTATATCATCTTCTATAATTAATATTTGTTTCATATGCTTCCTCCTCTTTATTATTTATGCCTTTAAATGACACAACGTCAGATATCTATGATCCGTATCACTCCTTTTATTTAATCACGAGATAACAGCTGCACACTACTGAGCATTGTGCCCCTTGTTGGTATAAATTCAACTATAGTTCTCTCCACCTGAAAAGTTTCACTTTATTGGTAGCTCTATAGTAAATGTACTTCCTTTCCCCATTATACTTGATGCATAAATTTTTCCTCCATGAGCTTCTACCATTTCCTTTGCAATTGCAAGTCCTAAACCTGTACTCATAAAGTCTTTTGTACGTTCTGTATCTATACGGTAAAATCTATTAAATATATTTGAAAGTTTATCTTCTGGAATCCCAGGACCATTATCTTTAATTTCTATTTTAATCCATTCATTATTATTACTTAATTCTACTTTAATTATTGAATCTTTTTGCCTTCCATATTTTATAGCATTCCCTATAACATTCCTAATAACTTGATATATTCTTTTTCCATCTATGTTAATTTCTAATTCTTCCGACAACCTATCTTCAAATTTAAATTCAATATCCTTTTCTTTAAGAACAAAATCAAACTCTTCCATAAGGTCACTCATAAATGCCTTAAATTTGACTATCTCAAAATTAAAATCTAACTTTTGCATATCTAATTTTGAAAATAAAAACAAATCATCAATAAGGTTATTTATATAAGTAGTATTATTATGAATTATATTTAGATAATTGTTCACTTTATCTGGTGAAGTAACAACACCATCTACTAAGGCTTCAATATATCCATTAATTGAAGTAATTGGAGTTTTTAAATCATGGGAAATATTAGCTATCAATGCTTTTCTATTTTCTTCATATTCAAGTTTCATCTCTTCAGATTTTTTTAAGGTTTCAGCCATCTTATTAAAATCATATATCAAAATTCCTATTTCATTATATACGTCGTTATCAATTTTTACGTCATAATTACCCCTAGCTATCTGTTCAACACCATCTTTTAACTTCTCTATAGGTTTCATAATTCTTTTTTCCATTCTCATAGTGATATATATATGAGAGCTTTGATGAATAATAAAAATTATTGCAAAAAATATAGTAATTGCTTTTACATCTACAAATTTAAATATAGAAAAAACAAGTAATATGCTTATTAAAATTCCCGTTGGACGCATCCATCTTAGATATCTATGTATCCTATTAAATTCATTAAATTGTTTATGATGTATTTTTTGATACTCATAAACTAACCCATAACGCATTTCATTTAACTCTTTGAGTTTTTCAAAAAATTCCCGATGTTCTTCATCAATTCTATTATGAAAATAAGGATGAACTCTTCCTCTAAATCTTCTAATGCTTTCCACCACCTTAAAATAAATTTCTACCATTGTAATGATTATAACATTACAAATTAACTTTTAATAAATTAAATTAAAACCGCCTATTAATAATTCTAATAAAATCAATTCTATGAGATACTTAAATTTTGATTTAGAACAAAGTTCCTTATTTATTTATAAATGAAAATCTCTAAATAATTGAATTTTACATCAATAATTTAGAGATTTCTGAATTTCAACCCCTCTTTACATTAAGAAATACTCATTTTTCTTAATAGATTTTTCACATCAGTTGCATATATATATTTATCATCTTCTTTAATCATCACTCTAGTGCGACATTTAAAGCATTTATTATCACAATGCGTTGTCTCAAATTGAATTCCTCTATTATTTAGAGCTTCAACTAATTCATTATACTTTCTGGTGTTAGTACAAATAAGATATTTGGGCATTTACTACTATCTCCTAACTTAATTAATTTACCAAACTAAATCTAGTGATCCATTTACAGCATTTTCGCCTTTAGAAGAAATTTCTACTTTCTCAACTTCATTATCTTTATTTGCATATATTTTTAATATAGCATCGCTGTTTTCAGAACATAATAATTCTTTTATAAATTTATGATGCTTATGAAAACCTCTATCATCACTTTCCTTCATTTGTCTTATATGCTCCATTATCTTTTCTTCATCCATTCCTTTATGGCATTCTTTATGCATGTCCTTGATTTCTTTAAATACCTCTTTCAATTCTAAAGAAATAATAGCCTTTTCATCTTTTTCCTCTACTTGCACATTATTTAATAAATTTAATATAAAAGTAACTTTTGAAAGTCCTCCTTTTATTCCACCGTGACCATGCATTCCGTGCATATTCATCCCATGATTATGCATTCCTCTATGAAATCCATGATGCGGGCAATTCTTTATATTGAATTCTGAATTACTTTCATGTTTTACTTTTCTGCCTTCAGCATCTAAATCAACATTTATATTAGCTTTTGTTTCCCCACTTTTAGTATTAGTTTCAAATTCATTTGAAAATGATAATACTTTCACATCTCCTTTGGTTGCTTCCAATTTTACGCTTCCTTTAAACACTTCTTTTTCCTTCATAGTTTTAAATACATCATATAATACTTTAATTTTATTCATTTATAACGCCTCCCAATATTTTCAAAGATTTATTTCCTTGCTTGTTATGAATTCATTATAAAATCTAATTTTAAAAATCCTTTAAAGCAATTATAAAAATTTTATAAAAAAATAGAAATCCCTCAAAAGGGATTTCTATTTATACTATGGAACAAATCACTATAGCTTTTCTTCTTAATTTACTAATTATAAATTTTTAACTATAAGCCATCTTATTTTATTACATTTTGCGGAGTACCTTTTAACCATTTTTCAATATTATCAAAAACAATAACCGCTCTCTTTTCGAAAGCTTCAGCCGTTGCAAATGCAACATGAGGAGTAACTATTAAATTCTTTGCTCCAAACAATACATGATCTGTAGGAATTGGTGGCTCGATTTCAAATACATCTACTCCCGCACCAGCAATTTTGCCATTATTTAAAGCTTCTGCAAGTGCTGAACTATCTAAAACAGGACCTCGTGCTGTATTTATTAAGATTGCACTTTCTTTCATTAATGATAGTTTTTGATCATTTATTAATCCTTTAGTACTTTCATTTAGTGGAACATGAAGCGATACTATATCACAAGTAGCCATTAATGTATCTAAATCTACAAATTTGATTCCTTCAACATCTTTTTTAGTCCTGCTATAAGCGTATACATCACATCCAAATGCTTTAGCAATTGCAGCAGTTCTCATACCTATAGCTCCTGCCCCTACTACTCCAAACTTCTTTCCTGCGAGTTCAAATCCCACAAGCCCATTCTTTGTTCCACCCTCTCTAGTCACCTTATCACATGGTATAATATTTCTATATAGAGAAATAACCATACCAAATACTAAGTCTGCAACTGCAGCAGTTGAGTATCCAGCACAATTGCATACTAAAATGTCTCTTTCCTTACAGTAATCCATTGCAACATGGTCTACTCCTGTAAACGCAACACAAATCATTTTCAAATTTGGACAGTTTTCTATTACCTCTTTTTTATATGGAAGATTAGATAGTACTACAGCATCAGCATCTTTACTTCTTTCTATTAATGTTTCGGTATCTTCTGCTCTTGTATCATAATATATTATGTCTACTTCATTTCCTAAGCTTTCCTTTGCCATTCCCAATAACTTATCCTTATTTACACCTAATGGCTCCAATATCACTAATTTCATTTTCTTCATTCTCCTTTATATATTAATTTATATTTAAAAATGATTTGTTAAAAGAGCTTTATCTATATTATAATGATACATCCCTATTAGAATCTTTTGAATAGATATATGTGAAATTTTTTATTTTAATTATCCTCATAGAAAAAAGATTCGGATATTTTCTTCTGGAGTATCTAAGAAAACATCCGAACCTTTTTTCATATTAACCAACGTATACGTGATATTTCTAAACGCAATTTCGGAAATAAAATTGAAATATCAGTATATGGTAAATTACATGAATTTGCAAATAATGTTTACATATCGTATTTGTTGCTTCAACTTACTAAATATTAATTTTATTATTGTAAATAAGACTTAGTAAGCTGAGCATATTTACCAACTTAGTTTTAAAATAATAATGTATAAATTTTGAGCCATATAATTCATTCGTTGTAAGAGTACTTACCTTGCATTACCTGATGACTTAATGCAGATTTTGATAGATTAAAATTTTTAGAACGTATTGCTTATAAATACAACTATTTTTCAAAATCTTTATACATTAAACTTGGCTGTATTCCTTTATTATTCTGATATTTCCCACTGCTATATAAATCATATTCTCCATGGATATCATGATAATATATTTGGCATATTTCTACGTTAGGATAAACTTTTATTGGTTGAACGCAAAAGATTTCTAACGTCCAATAGCCTGAAAATCCAATATCTCCGAATCCAGCTGTAACGTGAATGAATAATCCTAACCTACCTGTTGAAGAGCGCCCTTCAAGCATAGGGACGTATTTACTAGTACTGGTAAATTCATTTGTCCTTCCTAAATATAATTTGCCTGGTTCTAGTAATAATCCATCCTCTGGAATTTTTATAACCTTTGTTGGATTTGGAGTTTTCATATCTAAAATATCATTTTCATAAACTAATAATTCATTATGTAAAGACAAATTGTAACTATTAGGATTTATCTTTTTCTCATCAAAAGGTTCAATTATTATATTACTACCAATATTTCTTAATATTTCTTTTCCTGATAATATCATTAGTTTTCCTCCAAGCTATATACTTTAATAAATAGTTCATAATGTATTGTTTTAATGTATTAAAGCTAATAAATTCTAAATGCCTAACCAATAATATCACAATATATAAGCGAATTTATGCATTTAATATTTCTTTAAACTCAAACAATATTTTTTTAACATTCTCTTCTTCTAAAGGCTTATAGCTATTTAAATATCCTGAAGCATCAAGGGCTTCATATGCTTTCTTACTCATTGAAATCCAATTTTCAGGTATATAAATCCACACTATATCCTCATATTTACAACTTAATAAAAAATGTTCTAATCCTCTAAATGCATATTCTTCAATTTCGTGAAGCTCATTTAGAGTTTTATAATCCTCAACTATTTTGGAACTTAACTCACATTTATATATGTCTACATAGAAGAAATCAAATTTATTCTTTTTTGCTTTAAAGGCATCCCCTTTTATTATTCGTATTTTTTCATTTTTAGGAAAATTATTATTATATAATTTTATTATTTCTTCACTAATTTCATATACAATTACTTCTTCTACACTATTTTTTTTTGCAATTTCTTGAACTACATATCCAATACCAAGTCCAATTACACCAACTTTTCCGTGAGCAAAAGAAATTGCTCCATATGAACTTTCAACTGTCTCTGGTGTTAGTTTCATTAAATCATTGCCATTTTTATATAATTGAATTATATCTATATCATATTCTTCTTCATTTTCATACATATAACCTTGTAATTCTTGCTTTATTATGGTATCTTTAACTATTTTATAGTCGCCACAAGTTCCTTGATTAATTAAGTCACTATATCGCTTTATCTCTTGGAACACAAAACTTTTATTATATGGTTTCATAGTTAATTCCCCTTCTTACAATATTTAATGCAAAATCTTTAATAGTCCTATTTATTATAGCACATTTTCCAATTTATGTATAATATTGTATAATTTATTTATTAACATTATATATTCAATAAACCATAATATAATAGCACATTCTTAGCCATAATATAACTATTAATATTAACTTTTTATTTTAATATATATATGCTATACTTACTTTAATGATTTAATATCATTAATATTTCACAAAGTAGGTGTTTATATATGAAAAATGTTAATATAAGTGAAGAAGCTTATAATGAATTTAAAGCTTTTTTAGAAGAAAATAAAATAACTGATTTCAACATTAGAATAAATTTTGCTGGTTATGCATGTAGCGGCCCAGTTTTTAACATATCTGTTTCAGAAGCTACTGATGCTGACGAAGTTGAGAAAATGAATGATATTTCATTTATATACGAAAAATCCCTAATAGAACAATTTGGTGGATTTATAATACTTTCTTCTGATGAAAATGAAGGTAATGGTTTAAGCTTAAAGCCCGTTATAGCGCCTGAAGGCGGATGCGGTGGTTCTTGCTCAGGATGCCACTAAAATCATACAAAAAAATGTAGAATAAATGTAGAATATTTATTCTACATTTTTTTGTTGTTATAAGTTCTTACATCATCTAAGATTAACCTTGCAAAAAGCTTAATTCTTGTCCTACTGTTAATCAATTTACTTATTTGTACTATCAACCGACTCTATTTTCCACTGTACATCCCCATAATCATCACTTATTTTATATATACCTTCTAAAAGATCTATCCAATAATGATTTTTTATAACTTTACTTTCCTTATCTTCACCTGTGACTCCCTTTAAATTTTCTTCATTAAATTCATTAAAATAGTCATATGTTTTTGAAGAAATTTCATACATGTATTTAAAAGATTGTAAATCTTCACTTTCTAACTGTACTTTACTTGATTCTTTCTTCATCTCTCTACTTAAAGTAGATAACATATACTCCTTTATTTTTTCATTTATATTATTTTCCATTATCTTATCTGTTTTAATCACCTTAGAAAAAAACGGTATTGCATTTTGATTATACGCTCTATACTGTTGCCATAATTCTATTATGTCATTAGACATTTCATCATAATTCTTATAAAGTTTTAATAAATCTTCATTTTTTAAACTATTTTCTTCAATTCCTTTAGACAATATGTCCATATTACTTTCATTTCTTTGTTTAAAATCCTCTATCTTAGTATAGGATTCCTGACCTAGCTTGTATTTATAATTGCTCAATTTAAATGATACATATATATTAAATATTATACTTACTACAAGAAGTATAGATAAAAGCCTTACATAATCTGTATTTTTTGTTCCTTTGGTCAAGAATATCACTCCTCTATACTGTAATTTATTTTAACATATTCCCTTATGTTTGCCTATTTAAAATTAGCTAATAATTTACCTATCTAGCCCAATCATGTATTGCTTCATTTACCATTTTTAATCCGATATTTCCACCTGAGCTTTCTTTCTTTTCAGTATTTATTCTTTTAATCTCTCCATAGGGATTTTTTAATGATAATTCTTCATTTCCGGATATAACCCATATAGTTTTTTTATTAATTGGCTTTACCTTAAGCTCTCTTTCTCCAACACCATCTGTAAAATATATTAATACAGCACTTCTTAAATTATTTTCATTTATATACTTAAATACAGGTGTAAATTTCGTAGATCCATTATCCTTACTTCTCTTTCTTATGTCATTCTCATTTCTTAAGTCATATACTTTTCTAATTTCACTATCACATTCTATAATTGTGATTTTATTTTTAATATTTGAAGTTATTGACAGTATCTCCACTAGTATCTTATGCATATCACCATCCTTCATGCTGGCACTTATATCTATTGCTACAATTAATTCAGTTTGACTTTTAGGTAGTCTTCCTCTTAAATCTAATCTTTCCGGCTGCCTTCTATTCCTTCTTGTTATTGTCCTCTTATATCCTGATTTCACACTTGGAAGAATATTCTTAAGTACTACTTGCCAAGGTATTTCCGCTTTTTCTTTATACGCTAGAATTATATTTTCTAATCCTTTTGGAGTATTTTCATTATAAGCGCTTAGAGCCGTTTTCTTAGTCAAATTACTAATATCTTCATCACTTATTTGAGCACCCTCCCACAGATCATGGACTTTTGACATATCTACTTCATATTTCGAATCATCATCTTTATCAACTTTATCTTGCTTTATCCTAGACTTAATTGATTTATGAATTTCTTCTGCATATTCCTCAACACTTCTATTTTCATCAAGTGACAAATTATATTCCATATTAACTGCATCAAGTCTTTTGCTAAAGGGTGGTAAATCTTTTATATACTGATTAATTGAAATATCTAAAGCAACATTTACTGCCTCTTTACTAAATCTAGCCTTCAATTTTCTTTCTCTTTCAAAATGAGAATTCATTATATGATATATTTCATGTTTAAATAATGCTGCCATTTCTTTTCTATTACAATCCAAAAACAAAAATGGATTGAAATGCATCTCAAATCTATCACGCTTTGGAATAGTTGCTACTGGCGCAGTTAATGTAGTATTTATTTTCCGTTGAACTCTAAGCATGAATTGTCCAAAAAAAACATCTTGAGTTTGCAGCAAATATAATATAATATCCTCTATTAACTCAAAGAAATTTTTTTTATAATTGTCACTAAATTTATCATCTTCACGCAATTGATAGGCCTCTTTTAAAAGTTGCTGTCTTTTTTCTTCAAAATCCATACTCTCCTCCCCCTCTTTTATTGATTACTTGCAATAAACTTAATTTGTAATAGCAATTTTTAGGTGTAACTTTACTTTTTAAAGGAAACTCGACTCACATTCGTTCGCTGAGTAAGTTCGATAAACCAAATCATAGATTTGGATTCTCACTTAAATATATTAAAAAATGCATCTAAAAACTCTTCAGTAGCCAGCAGCTTTTCATATAATCCATTTTCCGTATAATCTCTTTTTATTTCCTTCATGATACCAAGCCTCAAATCTCTTGGATATAAGTTTAGAAGTTCTGAAAATAGCCTTAAATTTCTTTCTATAGAACTATTCTCTAAATATCTTAACGAATTTTTTGACAATATATATAATCTAGAATGATTTTCCTTTTCTATTTTTTCCTTTAGCTCAAAATTTAAAATATCATTGCTGAATATATCTTCAACCTTTACTAAAGGTGTTTTTAGATTGATTAAAAAATTTCCAAAATCATTTGCAATACTAATTCCAACATTTCCTTTTACAACATTCAGTAAAGTATCTAAAGAGTATTTCCCCTTATTCTTCACAAATATTTTATATGCTTTTGATACTCTCTCCCAGCTTCTTGGAGTAGCTTTTATTGTTTCTTCTGAATCAGGAGTATGTAGATATTCTGGAAATGTAGACAAAAATTCTATTATATGTTCGTCAATATTTCCATCCTTACTCATTCCCCACTTAATCCATTCTTTAATGTCAGAATCAAGCCTTACCCAAACAAATCTATCTTCTTGAGCTGGATCCATATCAACAACATCATATTGACTACTATTAAATCCATCATTTTTATTAGAAGGATTCATTGCAGCTATTACTTTAACTCTTTCATCTAATATATATCCATTAATCTCTCTATTTAATATAAGATTCATAAGTTCTTGTGCTACAGCATGATCGCATCTATTCAATTCATCTATAAATAAAATGACATTTCTGTTTGTGTCTTCATCTAATGCTTTTTTGATTTCAATAAGCTTACTATGTGTTGCATATATAGTCGTTCTATTTTCAACTACAGGAAGTCCTCCTATTTCCCCTTCTTTTAGTAAGTTAGCATCTATTGTAACAAGGTAATGCCCATTTTCTTTTGCTATGCGCTTAACTAATGAAGTCTTTCCAACTCCACTTTCTCCTATAATTAAAGGTACATCATTTGATGCAACTATTAAATCTACTGTGTTTAAACACTCTGAATAATTCAATCTTTTCGCCTCCACTCTTATATAGATAATTTATAATCTACTAGAAACTTTTTAGCGTTGGTGCTTCCATATTCTCTAACAAAATTAATTTTATCCATCTCCAAAACCTCTAACTCTAGAAAATCTTCAATGTATTTCTTACTAATATTATCTTGTCTAATTTTTTCTTGAAGCACCTCAACTACTAGTTCTACATCTATGCTTTCATAAATATACTTAACTACATTTATATTTTCATATATAAATTTTTTTATTTCATCTAAATCATAGTTAGAAATATAATTTATAGCTTCCCCATTTAGTTCTATAGCTTTTATTTTCGCCCTAAGGCTTGGATTTTTTATAAATCTAATTGCTACATAGTAGTTTTCTATAGCTTTAAGCTGAATTTCTTCAGAAGGATTCTCTATATATTTAATTGCATCATAGTCCCTACTAACAGCTAATAATTGAAGTTCCTCGCTAGGATTCTCTACAAATTGTATAGCCCATCCTTTAGTCTTAATAGCTTCCTTTATCACCTTTTCAGTAGGATTATTTATTAACTCTAAAGAGTTCCACAAACTTTTAACACACATTATAGCGATTTCTTCATTAACGTCTTTAATATATTTTACTGACAATGGAGTATTTGCAACAGCTTGTTTTTGTACATCTCTGCTAGGATTCTTGATATATCTAATATTGTTACCATTATTCTTAACAATAAATAATTCTAATTCCTCATCAACTTTGTCTAGTTCCTGAATATATTCAGGATTGTTTTTCAATCTCAATAATAGTTGATCTCTATCCATTTTTATCTCCTTATTATATATATTAATTTCATATTATGTTATTTCTATATAAAACATTATACTTGATATTGCCGACATATTCACTATGCTTGATTAATAAACACAGTCTACTTCGATGGTACTTAATAAATATTTAATATTCTATAAAAAAATATAGCTGCAGATATTTCTTTTAAATATTGAAAATCTACAGCTATATTTTAAGTTATTTGAACAATAAAACATAATTTTCCTTATGAACTAAATATACAAAAATTCTTAATCTGTATATTTTTCAATTTCTCTTTTAACAGAAAACAATAAACTATTTAGCTCCCAAACTTCGCCATCTTCTATTAACTTATTTAAAGTTTTTTGGAATCTGGCTGCCTCTGTTTCCTTACCTAGTGAAATTAAAGTTAATAGTAAATTCATTATATTTGAAATTAAATGCGATTTAACCTCAAACAACTTTTGCGCATCTTTAATTTCATCTTTGATTTCTAACATTTCTTCATCTAATCTAAATGCTGCATCCGCAGATCTTTTAAGTTTTTCCTTTAATTGCTCTGGTATATGTTGCTTATATTTGTAATTAAGAGAATGTTCTATAGTTGCCCAGAAATTCATTGCTAATGTCCTTATTTGAAATTCAGCTAAAATTTCAAATAATCCTTCTGCCATATTTACAGGATATTTTATTATCATATGATAACTTCTATAACCACTTTCTTTGACATTCCTTACATAATCCTTCTCATAAAGTATTTGCATATCTTTACGTTCTCTTAATATCTGCACAACTGTGTCTATATCATCAACAAACTGACACATTATTCTTATACCTGCAATATCCTCAAGTTCATATCTAATCCTATCTATTGGTATTTCAAATTTGTTAGCTTTTTCTAACATACTTGATACTTCTTTTACTCTTCCTGTTACAAACTCTATAGGTGAATATTCATTTTTTTTTCTATATTCTTTTCTAATTGATTTTAACTTAACTTTCAGTTCATCTACTGCTTGCTCATAAGGCATTAAGAAAACCTTCCAATCATTCATTGCCATTATATCACCCTTTAATACATTACTATCATTTCTCAATTTCATCCTTATCTATTATATCAAAAACTTTAAATTAAGTGTAATTAATAATAAATAAACTATTTAAAAAATATTCATATGAATGCGTTTAATATGTTATAATCAATGTATAATATAGAATTTTATTCTAGATTGTATTTTTGATGGGGTGACTGAAAATGAGTGATACGAGTATATTAAATCATCTTTTTGACAAACAGATAATCTGTCCTGTTTGTAATTCACATTTTAAAGCTAAAACAGTTAAATCTAAGTCACCACGAGTTATTTCTAAGGATTCAGATTTCTTTATAAGATACTCTGTAGTAAATCCGTATTTTTATGATGTATTAATATGTAATTCGTGCGGCTACGCTGCAATGAGATCAGATTTCGAAAAACTAAAATTGCATAAAAAAGAACTTGTTTTAAGCAACGTAACACCAAAATGGAAACCGAGAGAATATCCACATATCTTAGATGAAAAATTAGCAATTGAGCGCTATAAATTGGCCTTATTAAATGCCATGCTTATTGATTTACCAAACAGTACAAAAGGGATGATTTCTCTAAAAATTGCTTGGATGTATAGATTATTGGATAATAGTATTCAAGAAACTTTATTTTTAAAACAAGCTCTCGAAGGATTCAATACTGCTTATATGACTGAGATTTTTCCTATATATGGCTTACAAAGAGATTCTTTAATGTATCTTTTGGGAGAATTAAACCGAAGATTAGGAAATAATCAAGATGCATTACAATGGTACTCTAAAACTATTGTTAATACAAATTCTTCTTATAAAATTAAAGAGATGGCTCGCGTTGGAAAAGATTTAATTAAAACTGCCAACACATAAAAATATATTTTTATTTATCATTTCAAGGGGGAATATAACATGGGATTTTTTAACAAAAACAGTAATAAAAATACTACTATGACAGAAACTATTGTATCAAATGTTTCTAACAGTGGGGAAAACAATACTAACGCTAGTCAAAAAAATTTAACCAACATCAATGATTTAAGAGAAAAAGCTTCTTTAATTGATAATTCTATAAAGAACGCTTCATCTACTGCATCAGAATTAGTATCTTCTGCTGAAGCTCAAAATAGAGAAATAAGCAATGTAAAGAATATTTTATCAGGTTTTCGTGCTAATATGGAAGACTTAGCAATTAACATTACTAATGTTCACATTAAAGTGTTAGATACTGATAAATTGGCTGATACAGGATTAAATACAATAGGAAATTTAGATACATCTCTAAATGAGCTTGAAGACGCTTTCACAATATCAACTTCAACAGTAAATGCTTTAGTATCAAAACTAGAGTCTGTAAATAGTATAACTGATTCCATAAGCCAAATCGCAAGCCAAACTAATCTTCTATCATTAAACGCGGCTATAGAGGCAGCAAGAGCTGGTGAAGCTGGTAAAGGATTTTCTGTTGTCGCAGGTGAAGTTAGAAAGCTTGCAGAGAACTCAAAACTTGCTGTTCAAAGTATAACTAGTATACTTGAAGAAATTAAAGTGGACATATTAAAAGCTTCTAATGCAATGAATTCTGGTAATTCAGCATTAACAACTCAACATAACTCACTACAAGAAGCTAAAACTAGTTTTTCTGATATTAAAACTTCTATAGAAGATGCCACTGAAGAAATTAGCACTTGCATAGAGAATTTGACTACTGCTTCTGAAGCAAAAGATACTGTTATTAATTCTATTGATAACATAAGCGTTCTTTTCAAAGAACATGAATCTTTATCAAAAGAAATTATTACAGATCTTAATAACCAAGAAGATGCTATTAAAAAGATGAGTAATTCAATAGAACATTTATCATAGATTTTAAAATCTATTTATTAATAAATAACAAAAGCTATCTAATATTTTCAATTAGATAGCTTTTGTTATTTCAATTATACTATAATTTTATTCTTCAATAGAAATGATGTAGCTACAGTTAAATTCTTTTCCTTCTTCTAATGACATTATTCCTTCTTTATCCTTAAATTCTCCATTAAAATCTCCATAATCAGCATGACCAAACCAAGGTTCTATACATACAAATGGAGCGCCATCAACTGGAGCCCATATTCCCATGTAAGGAAATCCATCAAACTCCACACTTAAAGACTTATTATGATTCTTTGATTTTATTGTAATTTTATTTGATTTTAAATCATCAAATACTAATGCGTCATCTTTAAATATATCTTTTTTAAGTTCAATAATATCACTATTAGTTAGATAATCTTTTTTTTCATGGGTAAAATATGTATTCTTATCAAAACACATAATTGAACTATTCTCTATCTCATTAAACTTAATATAATAATCCTCTAATATCTCTGTTTTTTCAATTGGACACATAAATGCTGGATGAGCTCCAATTGAAAAATAGATTTTTTTATCATCCAAGTTGATAACTTTATAACTTACCTTTACACTATTTTCTTTAATAGTATAAGTAACTTGCAAAGAAAACTTATATGGATATACTTCAAGACTTTTATCCGAGAACTTTAACTCAAAAGTAATAGATTCATTGCTTTGACTTAGCAATGTAAATTGAGAAATTCTTGCTAACCCATGAGATGGTAATTCATATTCCTTTCCAGCAACTCTATACTTAGAATCCTTTAACTTTCCTATTATAGGAAATAAATGCGGTGCGTGGTATTTCCAATATTCCGGATTGCCATTCCAAAGATATTCAGTGCCTTCCTTCTTGCCTGTTATAGAGTGTAGCTCAGCGCCATTCTCACTAGCAGTAATTTTAATTTTTTCATTTTCTAAGGAATAAATCATAAAACGTCACTCCAAATCTTATTATAATTATGTAAAGAGATATAACGTATTTATCACAGTTATATCTATAATAATATGTAAATACAATTACCTAATTGCTTATTATTAATATTATTCAGATTAATTTTAGGCTCAAACAAATCTTCTATTTATATTTGTTGAATAAATTTTATTCTATATTTATCTGCCTCATAATATCTTTTTGGGATCAAAATTCAAGTAATCTGCTGATGTTAGTATATATTCTACTCCATCTAAATATCCATTTAATACTTTTCCAAGTAGTACTGGACCATGCAAATGTCCATATATAACTTTTTCTACTTTGTATTCTTTAATCATTCGTGTAAATTCAGATTCCTCAAATTTATCATTTGTAGGAGGATAATGAAGCATAACAATTATCTTTTCAAATCCACTATTTTTCGCAGCATCTAACGAAAGTTTCAACCTTATCTGTTCTCTGGTATATATTTTTTCATCCTTGCTAGTATATTTATCTCCGCCTGGGCACATCCATCCTCTAGTCCCACATATAGCATAATCTTCATAAGTATAAAAATTATTTTGGAGAAACTTGGTATTTTCATACATCTTATTTAATTTCGATATGCTTCCCCACCAATAATCATGGTTTCCTTTGCTTATAATCTTTTTACCTGGTAATTCGTTTATCCAATCCAAATCATATTTACTATCCGTCTCTTTCAAAGACCAGGATATATCTCCAGCTATAAGCACCATATCTTTTTCAGTTATCTTTTTAAGCCAATTTTCTTTTATTTTATCAGAATGCGCTTTCCACTTGTCTCCAAAAATGTCCATTGGCTTTTCAACATTAAAACCTAAGTGTAAATCTGAAATAGTATAAAGTGCCATTTTTCTCACCTTCCGTGTTTCTTCTGTCTATAGTCTCTTCTTATCTAAATCAGTAAGAAAAGCAATTACATGAGCTACTGCTTCATATAATTCCGTAGGAATTTCATCTCCAACATCTACATTACACAATAAATCAGTTAGTTCTTTATTGTATACTATTGGTACTTCATTTTGTGTCGCTTTTTCTATTATTTTATCTGCAATATGCCCCATTCCAGCTGCTGTAACTACTGGTGTATCGCTATTAAATTCATATTTTAATGCTGCGGCCTTCTTCCTCTGATTCATATTCCTGTACACTCCTAACCGATATTTTCAATAGTTCTAAAATGTACAATTAAAGCTAAAATTCCTTCTGAATCTAAAAGTAATTATAATTAAGGCTCCTTTATTGCACATTAACTGCATATTTTAAATGAATACACTAATTATTATACCTTAATATCGATAGCAGAAATAGTTAAATCGTTAAAGAAATTTCTACAACTTACTAAGTCTACAGGCTTTTCCTTCATAGATACACTTATATTAACAAATAGCCCAAGTGTTGATAATCCATCTACTAACTTAGATTTATTATTGTTTAAAATAGATGTAAAATGGCTTTCACATTTTAAATTCACATCAATTCTATTATCTCTTAATGTCAAATATCCATCAACCTCTCCCAAATTAGCTGTTTTAACACTAACAACCATTTTAGCATTAGTTTTATCTATTTTTTTGCCATCTTTTCTATTATCTTTTATTATAAGCTTACATGGATATTCTTGACTATTTGCATTTATAGGAATATTTAAATAATAATACTCATTGCTTATAGAATTGAATACCTT
Organism: Clostridium beijerinckii; assembly: GCF_036699995.1. Classification (NCBI taxonomy): domain Bacteria; kingdom Bacillati; phylum Bacillota; class Clostridia; order Eubacteriales; family Clostridiaceae; genus Clostridium; species Clostridium beijerinckii. Next base: position 4,908,222 of record NZ_CP144906.1, read on the forward strand.
AATATCATTTATATTATTTTTTATTAAATCCATTATTTTTTCATATCCAGCATCCTTTAAATCCACATGCGCTATTAAGTTCTTAACTATATCTCTTACTCCATCTATTTTAAATTTCATATCTGCTTTTATAGCTTCTTTGCTATCTAAATTACTTCTTAATAGTAAATCCTCATTTTTTAGATCAGCAAAGTTTTCCTTAGATGATGTCGATAATTCCTTAGGCTGTATATTTCCACCTTTATCATTAGATCCTGTTTCCTCATAGTGATCTTTTCCTTCAATTCTATTATTCAATAATTTATTGAATTCTTTATATTCACTATCAGTAAGTTTGACTTCTCTACCTTCAATATTACTCAATAATATTTCTAATTTATTTTTATTTGATGATTCTATAAGACTTTGTGCTTGTGTCTTGGGCTCATTATCAGTTGTCATTCCATTACCAATTGCTTCCTTTATTAGATCAACTATTTCTTTATTATTTAATTTCTCAATTAATGAGGATGGAAGATTTACTTTTTGAGTATTTAAATTATTCTTTTCATTATCAGCAAGCTTTTGAGCTATATTTAGTTCACTATCTTCACTTCCTGCTAATGTTTTCAATACGTCTAGAACATTTATTTTCCTATTCGAAGGATCATTCTCATTATACAACTTCGATGCTATTGCTTTAGTTGTATCTGTATTATTCTTCATTAGATCAAGTTCTTTGTCTATAGTTTTATTTTTAACTACAGTCTCAAAGTTATTATTTGGTGATTCTATAAAATTTAATGACTCATTCATTTTCTTTAATATTTGCTCTATTGATGAATTTCCTTTAAACAACTTATTAAAACTATCTATACTTTCTTCTGAAAAATCCAAGTTGTTTTCTATAAATGTAAGTATATCGTCTTGTGTCATATTCTTAAATTCATTCAAGAACTTGGTAAGCATCTCTTTAACTGCTTGACCTTCCTCACTATTACCAGATATATTCTTACTTTGAAGATACGTTTGAATAAATGCATCTATTTCCTTTGGATTGGAACTTATCTTTCCATTAAATTGAATTAATCCTTTAATCAAATTAATATTATCTCTAGTTAGAGGAAGATTACGTTTAACCATCTGTTTTAAAATATCAATATCTTCCTTTGAAAGACCTTCCTTATCAATTATTTCCTGAAAGCTTTCATCGCCAGTTGATTTTTCATCTACAGAATCCTCAACTAGTTTTAATTTTAACTTTCCATTTTCAAATCCGTTTACTTGGAACTTAACTAACTTAAGATCATCCAAATTAATATTTCCTTCAAGCTCAGCGATAAACTGCCATCCATCTGATAACTTGACTGTAATATCTTTTCCATCTCCCTTTGCAACTACTCTTCCTGTAAAGCGTTCCCCTACTTCAAAAGTTAACTTGCTAGAAATTTTCTTTGTATTTATATTATATCCATTATTTATATTCCAAATTCCCGGCATATTATCTTCTCCCCTACTAATTTCATTCGTACTTTCCCGATCAATTACTCTATTATACTTATCGTATGAACATAGCATAAGTTAACTAAAAAATAAAATGTTATTAATTACAATCTAATTATTTATATTTAAATATTCATCATGATTAATCTATTATAATATTACCGAGTATTTTCTTATTCGATATAACATTATAGCATTTATGCTTTCAAATTTTAATATTATAAAAAATAAGGTGAAGATTCCGTTTTAAAGAACCCTCACCTCTATCATTATCTTATTAAATTTACTTAATAATCTATTTATATTCTTTAACTTCTTCTTCTCCGTTAAATACTCTAATTACGCCTTGTGCTAAAGCAAGCATTTCATCTTCACCAGGATAGATCACTATAGGTGCTATAAACCCTACTCGTTCTCTTATTAAATTAACCATTGGCTTTCCATATGCCATTCCCCCAGTTAAAATTATAGCGTCAACATTACCATTAAGTACTGTTGCTGCCGCACCTATCTCCTTTGAAACTTGATATCCCATAGCATCGTGTACAATCTTAGCCTTTGGATCTCCATCTAGTGCAGCACTTTCTACAACCCTAGCATCATTTGTGTCGAGATAAGCTACAAAGCCACCTTTTCCTGTTATTTTCTTTAAAATTTCTTCCAATGTATATTTTCCGCTAAAACACATTCTAGCTAAATCACCTGATGGAACTCCTCCACTTCTTTCTGGAGAGAAGGCCCCTTCACCGTCAAGAGCATTATTAACATCTACTATTTTTCCTTTTTTATGAGCTCCTACAGAAACACCACCACCCATATGTGCTACGATAACATTTACATCTTCATAATTTTTAGAGTTCTCTCTAGCGTATCTTTTAGCTACTGCCTTTTGATTTAGTGCATGAAAAATACTCTTTCTAGGAAGTTCTGGAACACCCGATAATCTAGCTATTTCTTCCATTTCATCTACTACCACTGGATCTACTATGAATGCAGATTTACCAATTGTTTTTGAAATTTCATTTGCTATTATAGCTCCTAAATTAGATGCATGCTCTCCTTTAACACTTTCCTTTAAATCTCTTAACATATTATCATTTACCTTATATGTCCCACTTAGGATTGGCTTTAAAAGTCCTCCCCTACCTACTACTGCATCCAATTCTTTTATATCTATTTTATTATCTTTCAATATCTTCAATATAACTTCTGTTCTAAAGTTTTGTTGATCAGAGATGTGTTTAAATTTTCCTATCTCTTCTGAAGAATGTCTTATAGTTTCTCCAAATACTTCCTTTTCATCCTCAAATACAGATATTTTTGTTGACGTAGAACCTGGGTTTATTATTAACAATTTATAGTTCACACTTTTTCCTCCCTTAAGATTTTATTTTCAATATTCCCACATGACCTGTAAAATTAAATTTTATAGTAATTCAAAATATTAATTGCTACTGCCATTAATGAAAATTTTGTAGAAAATACAATTATATTGGCGATAATATTATATACTGTATATTGGATTATTACAAGAAATAATTACTATATAATTTAAACCTTTTCATCACTTTACTATTATAACCTGAAACTATATTAATTAACAAATACTTTTTTCGTATAATTAGGATATTTAATAAGTTTTTAAATAAAAAATCACTTGTGACTAATTAGTAATTCACAAGTGATTTTTATTTACACTTAGTAACTTAATATATTGGAATAAAGTATACTATATATTAATAATATACTTTATACTTTATTTTTTTGTTAAATGCTATTAAAATTATACTTATTTTTTCTACTTATATCCTCTTTCTTTATCCAATGCTTCATCTCTAATTTCTTCTCTCATGCCTCGAAGTGCTTCTTCTCTTCTATCATTCTTCTCTTTTAATGTTTGTTGCATTTTAGGATCATCAGTTTTTTCTATCATTTCATCTGCAAGTTCGCAATTCAAAATAGTTCTATCAATGTTATATTGAATTCTATCTACATTATCTTTTCTGTTATCTGGTTTGTTTTTCATAATTGCATCTCTCCTTTGTTTAAATATTGGAATTACTTATCTTCAAGTAATTTTCATTTTTTATTATTTACAAGATAATAATTTATTATGTACAAACATATGATGCCTATAAAAAATATAAATATTAATACATTTATTTTCCACACATTAATGAATTTAGTGGTGCAATACTATTATAGTCAGGAGGTGATTATATGAAAGCTCAATTAGCGCCACATGAAGCTATAGAAGTTAGAGAACTCATAAGCCAAGAAATGCTAGGAATAAAGAAAATTAACGCTAGCATGAATATGGTAGATGATAATGAACTAAAAAACTTTATGAAGGATTCCTTAGCCGCTAAAAAAACTGCTCTAAAAAATATACAATCTGTATTATCATAAGCAAGTTTATTACATATAGAAAGGAGAGAAATTTAAATGGATCAAAATAAGAATAACTCATTATCAGAAAAAGACATTGCTCTTGACTTAATAACAAGTTCAAAAGCAACAATAACAACTTTAGCAAAAGTATTAACAGAAACAACAAATTCAGAGCTACGAGATACACTTAAAGGTCAATTAACTGCTTGTGTTAATTCCCACTATAGATTATCAGACATAGCAGTAAATAAAGGTTGGTATAATGCTAATCAAGATCCTCAACAACAACTTCAAAAAGAATTATCATCTATAGGTTCAATAACTCAATAATATTACTTAATTATATTCAAGATTTTAATTTAGCTTGGAGGTGAAATTATGTCAAATAATAATAATAATAATAATAATAATAATAATAATAATAATAATAGCGGATTAGCTCCACACGAAATGATTGAACTAAGAGAATTAATGGATACTAATATTATAGGTGCTAAGAAAATACAAGCCAGCATGGCTATGGTAGATGATGATGAATTAAAATCTTTCATGGAAAAATGCCTAGATAGTAAAAAAGAAAATATAAATTCAATGCAAGATTTTATTGAAAATAAATTAAATATGCAATAAAAATAGGAGGTAGTTAATATGTCTTTTTTAGATAAGTTACTAGGAACTGATGATTCAACTCTAGCAGCTAGAGATATTGCTCAAGACATGCTTAAGGATTCTAAATTTGCTGTGACTTCTTTAGCTGCTGCTGCTACTGAAGCAGTAAATCCAGAATTAAGAGAAATGTTAAGAGGGCAATTAGATAAAGCTGTAGCTGAGCATTTTGAATTATCTGATATAGCTGTAGACAAGGGTTGGTATTCAGCTGAAGAGGCACCTATGGAACAGCTTAGAAATGAGTACGAAAACTCTCAAAATTTGAGCTAACAAAATATATAGTGAATTTTTGTGTCAGGCAAGAAGATAAATGCTGTTCCATTGAACACAATATTAATCTGACTTGCCGATACATCATTATAAAATATGATTAATATATTTGTATGTATTATAACTCATATTTCGCTGAATGCTATGCATTTCAGTGAAATATCTTTTCTTTATTTAAAGTTTGGAATAATATATATCTATATGTGAATTATTCCATAGTAAATTTCTAAACTATCCCTAATGGAATCATTATTAAATTTTTTGAAATATATACTTGTTAAATAGCATGTCCAACAAAAATACTTTCATCCAAACCTAAATAATTCAATATCTGCCGTTGATTATCTTTTAGTGGTTTTTGAAACTTTCTTATACAATTGTTATTAACTTTAATTACTTGTATAGGCACATACTCAAAGATACCCATTATAGCTTTTAAACTCGGCTTGGACATTTTTATTTTTCCAGGTCCAAGTATAATCGTATTATCTTTCTTCATCTCACGTCTGACTACATGTTCCATTACTGATAAAATCATTAAACCAATAAGTATCATGTATGTTAAGGCTTCAACTCTTTTGGGAGTTTTTACAAAAAGGTCATCTATAAACTCTGGTGCTTTTAGCTGCTGAAACTTTTTCTCTACGCTGCTTTGAGTTTTGTATTCTTTCAGCATTTCTTCACATGAAATATCAGAATCATTACTTGCTAAGATGAAAGTACACTCTCTTTCAATTGCTGCTTCAATTTTTGAATCTTCACGGTTAATTTCTAAATTAATAGTATATTCATATTCCTTTTGTGAATCCTTATTATCAGCTTTTTTACGCTTACGTTTTTCATTCATTTCAATATTCAAATTAACAGAATGGTATTTTAATTTTTTCCCTTTAGTCTTTAAAAACTCTTCTATTTCTTTTTGTGAATCTGCTTCGCACGCGAAGCTACGCTTGGAAAATACTTTGATTTTTTTCTCTAATTCGGCATATTCTTTTTCTGCATGCCTAGAAATAGTTTTCCTTTTGGTTTCTTCAAGAGTGAAGGAATAACAGACTGCCAGTTTAACTGGAATCCCCTTATATTCTGATTTATAATCTAATACTTGATATTTAACTTTTTTACCTTGGGCATTTTCAAAAATAACATCTTTTGTTAACTGTCTTTCACTAAAAAATTTACCAATATAGATTTTAGACATATTTGTTGTTTCAGGAGCTCTTGTTATAAATTTTATATCTCTACCATTTGCTTTATTAATATTTTCTTCTGTAAAAAATGCACTATCTGCAACATAGTAGAATGAATCTTTACTAGTTTTGGATTTTTTTAAAATTTCATCAACATCATCTATAGCGTCATTATTATAAGTTTTATCATCTGTATTACCCGAAAGAACTTTTGCGTCTACAACTATACCGTTAGCTGTTCCAATTCCAATTTTTATTTGTTTCTTATCATTTCTTTTATCTTTACTATATCCATAATCAATTGATATTTCATCTATTTTACCTTCTTCTGTTTCATACTGGCCCCACATTACCTTTGAGGTAGTATCGTAATTAATATTCTTTATACTCAATCCATACGTAGCGAAAGCAGTCATACTTATTTCAGAAAAAATTTTTCTTGGACCAGCTTCATGAAAATTATCAAGAAAACAGCCAAATCTATCATCTGTAAGATTATGAGGCTTCGCATCGCTGTTAAATGTCCCTTCAATATCAATATGTTCAAAATACTCATCCATAAGATATAATGGTCGTCTTGAATGACAAAGATTTGCTAACATCATTTGAGCCATTATCCCATAAGCTATATCAGGCTTTCTCCCATTTTGTTTAGTCAAATATTGATCAAAGATGTTGATAACTCCTAGTTTCTTACACATACCTGCTACAAGCGTCGCTTTTCCATGGCTATATGCTTCCATTTCAATATTTTCCAATAACAACTCTTTATCCATTCCAATCCCCCCATTAAATATTATTTGCATACCGTAATCATAATAATTTTTAGTCAAATAATATAGTGAATAGTTGAGGTTAAATAGGAAAAATTAGTTAGGCGGAATATGAGTTATAAATAATATTGTCATAGATACTATTTATACTCATTTGATATAAATATTCGAGAACTTTTAGCCTTTTATCTAGTAATAGAAAAAATAAAAAGTTGTTAACTAAAAGTTTTTATACCTTCAATTAACAACATATTTTATATGATAAAATTATTTAATTTCTATCTTATTATAATTTTTCTTTCCTCTTTTAATTAATACAGCACCATCCTGGAAGTCTTCCTCAGTTAAAATTCTATTAACTTCTTCAACTTTGACCCCATTAACAGACAAGCCGCCTTGCTCAATTAATCTTCTACCTTCTTTTTTAGATGGAATAATTTTAGTACTTGCCATTACATCTAATATAGGTAAACCAATTTCTTCTTTAGCTATAGTAACAGTTGGAACATTTGACATATCAGCTCCACCAGCAAATAATGCTGTTGCTGCTTCTTCTGCCTTCTTAGCTTCTTCTTCTCCATGAACAAGTTTAGTTATCTCATACGCAAGAACTTTCTTAGCCCCATTTATCTCAGCTCCTTCAAGCGCACCTAATCTCCTCACTTCATCCATTGGTAAGAATGTTAATAATGCCAAGCATTTTTCAACATCTGCATCATCTACATTTCTCCAATATTGATAAAAATCATATGGTGAAGTTTTTGCAGGATCTAACCATAATGCTCCTCCAACAGTCTTACCCATTTTTTGTCCTTGACTATTTGTAAGTAAAGTACAAGTCATAGCCATAGCTTCCCCTTGAGCTTTTCTTCTTACGAGTTCAACTCCAGCTATCATATTAGACCATTGATCATCTCCGCCAAGCTGCATTTTACAGTTATATTTCTGATTTAATTCATAAAAATCGTATCCTTGCATTAACATATAGTTAAATTCTAAGAATGATAATCCTTTTTCTAATCTTTGTTTAAAGCATTCTGCTGTTAACATTCTATTTACAGAAAAGTGAACTCCTACTTCTCTTAAGAAATCAACATAATTAAGATTTAAAAGCCAATCAGCATTGTTTGCTAATATTGCCTTACCATCAGAAAAATCTATAAATCTCTCCATTTGTTTCTTAATAGAATCTACATTATGCTGAATATCTTCTTTAGTAAGCATTTTTCTCATGTCAGTTTTACCACTTGGATCTCCAACCATAGCAGTTCCACCACCAATTAAAGCTATCGGTCTATGTCCTGCTCTTTGCATATGAGCCATAAACATCATTGCTATAAAGTGCCCTACATGTAAGCTATCTGCTGTTGGATCAAAACCTATATAGAAAGTTATTTTTTCATTCTCTAATAATTTTCTTGTTTCTTCTTCATGTGTAAATTGTTTTATGTATCCTCTCTCTAATAGCTCATCTAATACATTTGCCATTATAGTACCTCCTAAAATTTTCTTATTTGAGTTAATATAAACTAATTGCAGATTACAAGTCCAGGTTATAAAAACTATACGTATTTCTCAAAAAATATATTTTAGCTTCATAAATTTATTAAACTTTTTATCATAACTTTTTGTTACCTAAGTTTTTAACTTATACTGCATTTCAGGTTAATAGAGTAAGATTATTCTAAATTTCATATTAGAATTACTTATTATAGTATATCCTCAACCTTAAATTTTGGCAATAATTCATATTTTATATACACTTATTTAGATTAAAACTCCATGTCATTTAATCTCAACGCCTGGCAATATCACCTTAAAACTATGTTCTGCTCGTGAATTAATAAATTTAACTCTGCCTTTCCCTTTAAAAGAATTTTTAATAATTGTGAATCCTCTTCCGCTATTTAAAAATCTTCTTTTCTCATCTAAAGAAATTAGTTTTTCATATAACCAAATATTTCTTTTATTATAGTTAGTTCTTTGCCCTTTTACATTCTCATCTATGAACTCACCAGGACTTGAAATAATAATCTTATTCCTATCTATAATTATTTCGATTATTTTATTCAAATCAAAGTACTCCCTATATAGAACTGCATTCTTTATTGCTTCAATTATTGCTTGCATTGGATAATTCTTTGGTAATATCTCTTTTATTTTTTCTTCTGCACTATCTATCATAGATAAAAGATTTCCTTGAATTATGTGCAATTCTCCATTGGCTTTTTCTAACTTATTAATGATTTTTATCATATTGTTAGGAATATATATATAATTCTTATCAGAAAATACAAGCAATCCTCCATATGTGCATTTAAGAGGTGCGCCTTCTTTATGTTCAAAGGCTATTCCTGCACTTAACAGTAAAAATCTCTTATTTTCTTCATTAATTTCTATGCCTTTTTTACTGAAATATCTATTAACTAATTCCATATTTAAAATATCAATGCTACTTTTTATAAGAGGGCAAGTTTCAATGGTTAAACTTAGATTTTCCTCCAGTAGCACAATTAATTCTTGCTTTCTCATTACATCTGTAGTAGAACCTCTCCTTATATAAAAAGCTCCATTATCTCTAACTTGATATGGCTTTTGTCCCCCATCATAAATTGATATTACGCCTATTTTCTTATTTTTAATCTCTACGAAATCAACTTCTATTGGTATTGGAGGCTCACATCTTGTCGTTATTATTTGCTGTATCTGCTCTTCTTTAAACATGTCATTTTCTTGTATGCCTATAATATTCTTGGTTTTATCTTCAACTCCAACAATTATATATCCTCTTCCCCCACTCGAATTAGCTATGGCACATATATCTTTAGTTAATTCTTTCTTACCTGTCTCGCAGAAAAGCTCTAGTTTCAATTTAAAATCTAACTTTGTTCCTTCTTCTCTTTTTATCAAAGATAGTAACTTTTTACTATCCATAATATACCCTCCTTATATATTTATTAATAAATACCACAAGTTACAAAATATTTTACCGGATACTTTAAAGATGTATATAAATTTAGCCAATAACCACTTTTTAATTTAATAATAATTTTTTTACTTATCCACTATAAAATATTATTAGCCTAAATAATAAAAAAGCATTCTTATTAATATAAATAAGTTTGCTTTATAATATTATTATTAGATTTTAAATATATTTCCACTCAGAACTCTATTCTTACCACTTTTTTTAGCTTTATATAATAAATCATCAGCCTTACTTATAAGTTCATTTAAATCTGTACCATTTAAAGGAAAAAATGAAATTCCAAAACTTGCTGTTATAGACTCATCTCTACCGTTAAAATTAATTTTACTACCTTCAATTGTACGTCGTATAGCTTCAATTTTGCTATATACATTATCCTCACTAGTAAAATCTGAAATATATAGAATAAATTCTTCCCCTCCATATCTGGCGAAGATATCATTTTTATCTATTCCATATTTAACAATATTAGCTGTGTTAATCAAAATCTTATCACCAAATTGATGACCATATGTATCATTTACCTTCTTAAAATCATCTATATCTATCATTACTATGGCAAATTTATCGTTTAATTTTCTATTCTCATTCTTTTCTAAAAATTCAAAAAAGTATTTCCTATTATATATTCCAAGTAGAGGGTCTCTTTGATTTATTTTTTCTAATTCTTTATATAGCAAAGAATTTTCTATTGCAATTGCAATCTGGTTTGCAATCGACCTAAGGAAAAGTTTAAGCTCTATGTTCATAAATTTATAGAGATTATGTTCTACTACTATATATCCAATAAATTTTTCTCTCAACTTTATTGGCGATCCCATGATTGAGTGTATGTCTATTTTATGTTCTCCAGTCTGCTTCAAAGGCTTTCTAGAATTAACTAAGAATTCCTCTCCCTTGTTTATATGCACAAATTCCTTAGAAGTTAGATTTATATTCATATTCTCAATATTGCTCGCCTTAACTATCAACTCACCATTTTCTATCATAAATATGGTTGAATATGTAACTCCTAGTATTCCAAGAATCATGTCATTAATTAGAGATATTAAATTATCACTGCTAAAAAATGTATTTATATATTTACTTACTTCTATTATATTAGATAAAGAATCTATACTCTTTTCTAGTCTTACGTTTTTCTCATTTAGTTCTTGTATATGTTGTTCTGAAAACTTCTGATATGTTTCATATTCTATCTTTAGCGATTTATACAGCTTCTCATAATCCTGCATTTGTCCCACCATCCTCTAATCATACGAACTCCATGATTATATAACAACTTAAATTTACCATTATTTTATACTTAATACAATTATACTACAAGTAACAAAATAATTGAATACAATTACTTCAAGCTGTTTGTAAATTTTACTATATCTTTAAATTGCATATGTCCAGCATGTACACGCCATAAAAAATCATAATAAGGTTAATTATAATTAGTTTTTTTATAACGATTTTTACTATATTCTTCATCTCTCTTCAATTACTAGGAAAATTTTCATGAATTGCATCTTTCAATTTAGGATAAACTAATATTACAAAATTAATTTTACGAGGAGACAAAATAATGAGATTTATACAATGGCTTTTAGGTGTATTTATATTTTTATTGATATGTACACTATTTATACAATTTGGTAATTCGGTATTAAATATTGTATTACTTATTTCACTAATTATATTTGGTATAAGATTTTTAATTCAAAAGTATACCAATCGTTATTAGTTTCTAAAAGTTTAATTTCTGATATTAGATTTTTATATACATATCAAAACTACTATAGTTATGTATATTTTATAAATTAATAAATCCTAAAATACACTTTAGGATTTATTAATTTAATTACTATTAATTTATTTTCTAATAATTATTTTCCCATGGCTTAGAACTTAAATAATCTATAAATTCATCTCTTAATTCATCTTTCTTTAAAGCAAATTCTATTGTTGCTTGCAAGAATCCAAGTTTATCTCCCACATCATATCTTTTACCTTCAAAGTTATATGCATACATAGCCTCAGTTCCAATTAAAGTCTTTAACGCGTCTGTTAATTGAATCTCTCCACCTTTTCCTGGCTTAGTATTTTCTAATATATTAAATATTTCTGGTGTTATAATATATCTTCCAAGTATAGCAACATTACTTGGTGCTTCTTCAGTATTAGGCTTTTCAACTAAATCTTTTACCTTATAAACTCTATCTTCAACATGTATTCCGTCTACTATACCGTACTTGGAAACATTTTCTTTAGCTACTGTTTGAACTCCTAAGATAGTAGTTTTATATTCGCTATAACAGTCTATTAATTGTTTTAAGCATGGTTTTTCACTATCAACAATATCATCACCTAGCAAAACAGCAAATGGTTCATTTCCAACAAAAGTCTTTGCACAATGAATTGCATGACCTAAGCCTCTTGGCTCTTTTTGTCTTATGTAATGTATATCAACCATGTCAGATATATCTCTTACTAATTCAAGTAATTCTGATTTTCCAGACTTATCTAATTCTAATTCTAATTCTACTGATTTATCAAAATGATCTTCTATAGATTTTTTGTTTCTACCTGTAATAATTAAGATTTCTTCAATTCCAGAAGCGATTGCTTCTTCAACTATGTATTGAATTGTTGGTTTATCAACTACTGGAAGCATCTCCTTTGGTTGTGCCTTAGTTGCAGGTAAAAATCTTGTTCCAAGACCTGCGGCTGGTATAATAGCTTTTTTTACTTTCACGATATATCATCCTCTCATCTTATTATTGGTAATTTAAATATATTAAGCCATAATAAACAATTCTAATTAATTTTGCCCAACACATTTTTTAAGTATTCCTATTTTATATATACTTTTTACATATTTATGAAATAATAGTTTAAATGCATTCAATAAATTAATACATTTAAACTAAAACATTTACTAATTTTCTTTCATATCTAATGTTTTAAAATCTGTTAATGGAAATTTTACTGGCATTCCTGTTTTTCTTGATTTATATGCTGCAAGTATTATAGACATTGCCTTCTTACCTTCTTCTCCTGATACTAGTGGATCTCTATTTTCATTTATAGCATCTATTACATCCTTAAATAATGGTGTGTGTCCTTCTCCATATACATTGTCTATTTTAACATTTACAGACTTCTTAACCGCTTCTTCATCTTCACCTTCAAATCTCCATGTTTCAAGCTCATTAACTGCAAGACCACCAATTGATACTGCTCCTGTTTCTCCAAATATACTTAATGTTTCTTCTAGATTTTTAGGATAGACACAAGCTGATCCCTCAACTATTCCAATAGCACCATTTTTGAATCTTATTATTACAGCACCAAAATCTTCAGCTTCAATATCTCTTAGATACGTATCACATTCAGCATAAACTCTTTCGATTTCTCCACCCATCATCCATTGAAGTAAATCTATATTATGTATACACTGGTTCATAAGTGTACCACCATCTAGTGCCCAAGTTCCTCTCCAAGGTGCTTGTTCATAATATCCCATATTCCTATTCCAAAGTATTCTAGCTGTACCATTAACTAATTTTCCAAACTTTTTGCTTTCTATAGCTTCTCTTAACTTCTGTATAGGCTTATTAAATCTATTTTGATGGCAAACTCCAAGCTTAACATCGTTTTCTTTAGCAACCTTAATCATTTCATTAGCATCTTCAATGGACATAGCCATTGGCTTTTCTACTAATGCACTAGCTCCTTTTTTCATGCTATAAATAGCAATTTCAGCATGATAACCACTTTCTGTTGCTATTGTAACCACATCTATATCTTCTTTTTCTAACATTTCTTTATAATCTGTATAGACATGCACAGAATCTTCAGCTGCTCCAGTTTTTTCTATGTATTCAACTTTCTTTGCTTCCGCTTTTTCTAAAACCACATCACAAGTCGCTACAAGTTCCGCTTCTTCTACATTTTTAGCTAACGCTTCAACATGCTTATATGAGATTCTTCCACAACCAATAATAGCAAATTTTAATTTTTTCATATTAATCTACCTCTCTCAAATTAAATACTTTTAGTCAAATTCAATAGTTCATAATTTCCTCTAAAGTTAATTTTACTAATGCATTAAAACAACATTTTAAATACATAAGCTAAGATCAGAAGTTAAGACACTAATTTTAAATAATAGCATTTTAACTTCATTAGCTATCGAAATAATTTTCTTTGATTTTTTTATTTAATAATTTCGAATTCTGTCTGAGATAATTATAAATCTATATTTTTCTTTGATTAAAGGCATTTTACTATTGTTTTAAGTATTATATAAATATCTAAAAATATATTATTTTTATTTATATATTCTAAATTTAATGCGAGTTTATCTGGCATAATTGTGTTTATGTAAAAATCGTCAGGATTTTCTGCTTCTCCAAGTAAATCATTTTCATCTCTATATCTAATTGATGCTAAATCTGTTATCCCTGGTTTAACTTCTAAAACCCTTCTCTGTTCCTCATTATACATATTTACATATCTAGGAACTTCTGGTCTAGGTCCTACTAGGCTCATGTCCCCTTTAAATACATTTATTAATTGTGGAAGTTCATCAAGTTTATATTTTCTTAAGAAAGCACCTATTTTAGTAATTCTGCTATCATTTCCTACAGTAATTTGCCTTCCTAACTTTTCTGCATCCACAACCATAGTTCTAAACTTTAAAATCTCAAATTCTTTATTTTTTTCACCAATTCTTATTTGTTTAAAAAATACAGGTCCATCAGAATCTGTTTTTATTCTGATGGCAATAACTATCAAAATCGGACTTAAAACTATAAGTCCTAAAGTAGAACATATCAAATCAAATATTCTTTTAACTACTTTATTGAATGTATTCATCTATTTACTCCTAATTTATTTATTTCAGAACATATAATATTATATTAACTATTTTACAACTTTTTAGTCAATTCAGCTCATATTATTGAATTTCTTCATAAATTTTTAAGTTATTTTAGTGCATCTAAAAATTTCTCTGCAAGCCCGCGATAAGTATGATTTTCCAATACATAATCCTTACCATTTTGGCCCAAGTTATTTTTTTCATCTTCGCTTAAGTTTCTAATTTTCATAACTGCTTTCACAACAGAATCTGGATTTTCTGCTGGTACCGTAATACCACAATTTGAATCCTTCACTGGATCATTTGAAGCCTCAACTGCATATATTACTGGTCTTGCTGCCATCATATAGTCAAATAATTTATTTGGACTTACGCCATAATTAAATAAATTTTGCTTTTTTAATCCTATATAACATATATCTAATAATCTTAGTACATTATCCATATTATCTTTAAGTACAGGATCTAGAAACTCTACATTTGTTACATTATTAGTTTTAGCATATTGTATTAATTCATTTTTCACGTTTCCATTTCCAACTAATACATACTTTATTTTTTCATCTGTAGTTTTCTTTGCAGCATCAATCATCGTATCTAATACATTAGCTGGTGAGTGATTTCCTGTATATCCAACTAAGAAATACCCTTCATCTTTTAGTTCTTGCAATCTTTCAATAGTTTTTTCCATAGGAGCATTCTTCTTTTCTCCAACAATTATTCCATTTGGAACATGAACATAATTATCCGCACTAAATCCCCTATCTTTCATATGCCTATCTGCATTAGGTAAAATTGAAATAATTTTATCACAATTCTTAAAAGCAAAATCCTCTGCTCTTTGAAGCATAACTATAGCTGGATTATTCTTAGAATACCCCCCTATTTCCATTGGCGTTAAAGGCCATAAGTCATGTATCTCAAAAAACAGTTTAGCATTACTCCTCTTTGCAATCCTATGAGCTGGATATATATCTAAAGGGTAAGTCGAAGATGCTATTACTGCATCTGGTCTATATTTATCTGCAAGTTTCTTATAATTCATTCTCAATTTGAACATGAATGTTGATATATTTTTAATTCTTCCAACTCCATTTCCCTGATATTCTGGAGTCTTAACCCATACATATGTAATTCCATCTATAATTTCTTCTTCGAAATCCTCTTTTATTTGTGGGTTTTTCTTTCGTAAATGTGAAAAATCAGCACCAAGTATGACTACTTTATGTCCCATATCAACCCATTCTCGCCCCATATAATAAGGTCTAAATTCCATTCCATGATAATCAGACCCTGCGTAATGATTTATAAGTAAGATATTCATCTTAATTGCTCCTTTTTTGCATTATAATGTTAATTAACGCTATAGATTATAACATAAGTGAACATCAAAATCTATGATTTTGCTATGTGAACTTACTCAGCGAGCGTATGTGAGTCGAGTTTCCTCTGAAAAATATCTTAAGAGTTGCCCAAAATACTCTTTTCATGCTCTCTATCACAATTATCTATTTTATGATTTTGCTAGTCAAACTTATCTAGCGAATGAATGTGAGTCGGGTAAGTGAAAGCCACAAACTTAACCTATTATTAATTGACTTAGATAAAACTTTCTACCAATCATTTTATGATTTTGCTGTGTGAACTTACTCAATGAACAAATATGAGTCTGGAAAGTGAATGCTAAAATCTAACCTATCCGCAATCATCTTAGATAAAACTTTCTACCACACTCTTCTTAGATAATCTATAATTAGTATATACCAAAAAGTTCTGATAAAGATATCTCAGAACTTTTTTATTAATTTTATTGAACCGCTCTAATTTCATGTGCAAATCTTCTAAAATTACTATCTGCACAAAAATTTTCAGTCCAAAGTGAACGGCATCTATCACGGAATTTTTGTTTTTCTTCCTCTGATATTTCCGCCATATATTTAATTTTATTTCTAAGCTCCTCAGGATCGAAATCTTTATCCAATAACAATCCAGTTTCACCTTCTTTAACAATCTCAGCCGTACCGCCTACATTAGTAGCAATAGTTGGAATTGAAAAAGAACATGCTTCCATGATACTAACTGGTAATCCTTCTGAACTGCTTGTGTTTATAAATAAATCGACTGGTTCATTTTTATAATACTCCATTAACTCGGAATTTTTAACACTCCCTGGAAAACTTGTATCCATAAAATCAAGATTTTCTCTTGCATACTCCTTAATTTCATCCAAGCCATCTCCTGCTCCAAAATGTGTCCATTTTAGATTTAATCCCGAATCTTTCAATGTTGCCAGTGACTTTGCCAATAAATCTATACGCTTTACTGGAGAAACATGGCAGCAACTCACAATTCTATATGTTGAATCTTTTGATCCTTGTGAAGTTCCATAATCTTTTGTCCCAAGATATGCAGTTTTAATTTTAGCTGCGTAATCTGGATAAAGCTTCTTTAGATAATTGCTTCCATCGTCAGAACATGGATATACCGTGTCTAAATTTCTTAGGAAATAATATCTAAGTGGTATATAATTCATCGAGTTTTCATTAGCATAAAGATCATATCTATGTGTTCTACTTACTACTCTTGTAATCTTTTTACCATAAAGTTCTTTAAGTTTTATTGCCACAAAAGCAATATCATATAACCAATAACTATATAAAGTTATTCCGCTATACTCATCCATATTATATTTTTTAATGATTTCCAAAACTTCTTTTAACACGCTGTTTGCTTTTGCTGTAAAATATGTTAAATAAGCTTTCTTTTTTATGGAACCACTAATATCATTACGTTCTTCTTTATTTACACATCCATTATAATTATAAAATGGAAATAGCTTCACAGCACTAATTGGTAAACTATGCTTTATTTTTGAAGCCTTAATTTTATGTACTTCAAAGTTACTAGGAATACTTCTTGTTTGTATCGCATCATCAGCTACACTAGTTGCTATCACTATTACTTTTTCAAAAGCTTCAGAAAGCATTTTTATTTCGCCTTCTATAAATTCTTCTCCTTTATCAAAAGGAAAAACTTTAGTTAAAAGTACTAAACAGTTTTTCATCTTTTTCCCTCCAGAGTTATAATCAGTATAAGAATAACATATGAAATACTTCATTTCAACAATATGAATATAAGCTTTTACTTTATAATATCGCCCATATTATTTCATTTATGAATTTTATATGATAAAATAACGTTATCTGATGTCTAGCCGCTATAGCGCTTACTCTTTATGAGAGAGCCCTCTTTCAAAAGTCATCTGAATGATTATATAGCAATAAGCCAATATACTCGCAAGGAGATGGCTAAGGACAGAACATAAAAATTCTAAAGCGGAAGCTTATGTTTCTAAAATATAAACTTTAGGAATTCACTTTTGAGAGGTTCGCTTAGACGAGTTACACTAAATCAATTTTTAATTCTGCGTAAGCGTAATATCACTTTTCATATACCTAGACATTGTGGTGATTATTTTTTATAAGTTTAACTAATATTCAGATTGAGATAATTCTCATATCAAATAAATTTCACTTGATATTTATTTATACGTAAATATAAATAATTCACAAATAAATACCTAAAATTTAAGGAGGCCTATTATATGAAAGTATTAACTGTTATAGGTGCAAGACCACAGTTCATTAAAGCCGCGACAGTATCTAATAAAATTAGAAGAAATGGAAACAGTGAAATTTTAGTACACACTGGACAGCATTATGATAATAATATGTCTGATATATTCTTTGAGGAACTTGGAATTCCAAAGCCAGATTATAATCTAAACATTGGTTCATCTAACCATGGACATCAAACTGGTAGCATGTTAATATCTCTTGAAGATATATACTTAAAAGAAAAACCAGATATGGTTTTAGTTTATGGAGATACAAATTCAACCCTTGCAGGTAGCCTATGTGCAAGCAAATTATTAATTCCTGTAGCGCACGTTGAAGCTGGTCTTAGAAGTTTCAATAAGGCTATGCCTGAAGAGCAAAATAGAATATTAACAGACCATATATCCGATTTACTTTTCACACCTACTTTAACTGCTTTAAATAACTTAAAGGATGAAAATATTACAAAAGGTGTTCATAATGTCGGTGACGTAATGTATGATGCAATAAATCTCTTTAAAGAAAGAGCTAAAGATATCTCAACAATACTTGACAAACTTGATTTAGCACCAAATAGTTATATACTTTCAACAATACATCGTGCTGAAAACACTAACAGTATTGAAAGATTATCTTCAATCATTACTGCTTTAAATAACTCTGGTAAGAGAATCATACTTCCACTACATCCTAGAACAAAGAAATTTATTGAAACGTATGATTTGCATATTGGAGAAAATATAAGAATTATTGATCCTGTAGGATATTTAGATATGATTTCTCTTCAAGAAAATTCTCAAAAGATAGTTACCGACAGCGGCGGAGTTCAAAAAGAAGCATACTTCTTAAAGAAACCATGTATAACTATGAGAGATGAAACCGAATGGGTTGAAACTGTAACTAACGGTTGGAACGTTATAGTTGGAAGCAATTCTGATAAGATAATGGATGCTATAGAAAACTTCAATCCAACAGGTACTCCTGCTTCTGCATTTGGAAATGGAGACAGTTCTTCAATAATTACAGAAATTATTGAAAAATATTTAGGATAAGTATAAATCAACATATTATAAACATTTGAAATACAAGACTTTAACAACTAAAAATAAGCAAAAAAATGGAAGGTATTCCTTCCATTTTTTTATTTGATAATATATTAATATCTGAATTATATTACATTTTAAATTATAAACACTCGTGCTCTCTATTATCCTATTCTATATTCCTTCATTGACGATGATGATGTTGGTCTATACTCATCACTTTCCTTTTTGTAAACTTGTATACACGCTACTGCAAATCCCATAAGAATCCAATATGAAAATACATATGTTATAGAACTAGGTCCAAAACTTGCTGGTGCAAAAGCTATAAGCCCTGTTACAGCTGCAAAACACATTGGACTCTTTTTCTTTATTCCAATAATTATATTTTGAATTAACAAGTATAAATAGTATATGCCATAAAGTGCTAGACCTGGTAAACCAAAATCTCCAAGAATCTCTATTGGATAACAGTGCGGGCTATATATATTTCCTGTATTTCCTTGATTTTTAATATATTGTTCAACATTTCCTACTCCGTAGCCTAGATAATGCTTCTCTTTTATTGTCCCTCTTAATACATCGCTTACTATTGTCCATCTAACATTAAGAGATCCCTCTCCGCCTTCTTGAATTTCTTGCTCCCCTAGGGCATCAAGCTTATCTGCAAGACCATTTTTCTTCTGCTCCTGACCAGATTCAGTTTGCGCAATATTCATTATCATATAACTATATTTGAAAGCTACAAAAAGAGAAATCACTAAAATTAGTGGGCATAATATTCCCTTTAATCCTATCTTTTTTATATTTATTATAGAATAAATTAAATAAACTATAACTCCAAATGCAGCAGCCGCAAAACCTGTTCTTGATGTTGTTATTGAAATTAATGAAAAAGCAATTATTGAAGCAATTATACAAACTATCTTGAAAAGCATATTCTCAACTTTATATATTGCATAAAAACCAATTGGTAACAGTATTGCAAGAGTAGCCGCTAGGTTATTAGGATTAAATGAAAATGCTATAGGTCTTGCATGTATTAAGTCTTGATCACCCTTTGGCAAAAACTCAATAAAAGCGTCAGCATAATGTTTAACTGGCAATTGTCTTCCAAGAATAACTTCTACAAAACCAATTAATGTGATAAGTAAAATTAGCGACAATAATATAGTAATTGTTTTTTTAATTCTTTCTCTATTAATGTTATATACCATCATATTTACAATAAATGCAAACATCATTAAATATATAGCTATATATTTTATTGATAAACTTTTGTTTAATGACCATATTATACTAACACACATATATATAAACCAAAGTACATATATTGCTAACACTTTTCTATCCAAATCCATTAAAATCTGTCTGTCTTTAAATATTCTAAACAATGACATAAGTGTAAATATGCCTAAAACTATATGAAATAAGTATACACTTTGTACTCTTGGCACATATAATGTATAATCATAAAATGCAGAAATTAAAAGCAGTGTATAAAACATATTATATAAATCTTTATCTTTAAGAATAAAAACTACTAATATTACTACTGTCAATATGTACATTATAGATACTATATAACTTCCATTTGCTATTCCTAAAAATCCACTAATAGCAAATATAATAGCTAAAAATATATTTCTAATTACGTCTTCTCTCGTCATTATTACTCCTTATCCGCATTTTCTGCAGCCACTTCATCTTCGTTTTTATAGTGATATGTTGGAACTATCTTTTGCATTTGATGCTTAATCTCTGATATATCATTAAGCTCCAATAACTTTTGTAATTGTTCCAGCTTAATTGTTAAGCTATTCATATCTTCAAATGTTGGTTTACCTACATATATTTTATTGTGAACTGTATTTTCTAAGCCTTCTTCACTCATTAAAAGTTCTTCGTATAGCTTTTCTCCTGGTCTAAGACCTGTAACTACAATTTTTATATCTCTATTTGGTTCAAGTCCCGAAAGCCTTATTAAATCGCATGCTAAATCATAAATTTTAACTGGTTTTCCCATATCTAATACAAAAACTTCTCCGCCTCTTGCAAACGCACCAGCTTGAAGCACTAACTGCGCTGCTTCTGGAATTAGCATAAAGTATCTAATAATTTTTTTATGAGTTACAGTCACAGGGCCACCATTAGCAATTTGTCTTTTGAATAATGGTATTACTGATCCATTACTTCCAAGTACATTTCCAAATCTAACCGCAACAAATTCCGTCCTAGACTGCTTATCCATGGCTTGAATGATCATTTCACATAATCTTTTTGTTGCCCCCATAATATTAGTTGGATTAACAGCTTTATCTGTTGAAATCATAACGAATCTTTCTACATTAGCATCACTTGCTTCTATTGCTAAATTTAAGGTTCCAAAAACATTGTTTTTTATAGCCTCTTTAGGACTATCTTCCATTAAAGGCACATGCTTATGTGCTGCTGCATGGAATACCACATTTACTTTATATTTTGTGAATATTTCATGAAGTCTCTTTCTATCCCTAACTGAACCTATTAATACAGTAAGATTCATGTCTGGGAACTCTTCTCTAAGCTCATTTTGTATATCATATACATTGTTTTCGTAAATATCAAATATTATAAGCCTTTTAGGATTATATATGGAAATTTGTCTGCAAAGTTCCGAACCTATTGATCCTCCCCCTCCAGTTACTAATATAGTCTTTCCTTCTATATAATCTGAAATTCCTTTATTATCAAGTTGAATAGGATCTCTTCCAAGTAAATCTTCCAAATCAACATCTTTTATTCTACTAACTGTAGCATCTCCACTTAATATTTCGTACATTCCAGGTATTATTTGAAGTTTGCAATTGGTATTCTTACAGATTTCAATTATTTCTGCTTTATTTTTAGCATCAAGAGATGGAATTGCAATTAATATTAAATCTATTTCCTGCTCTCCAACTATATAAGGTATATCGTATCTGTTTCCTTCTATTTTTACACCTGATATTCTTTTTCCAAGTTTACTTTTATCATCATCTATAAGAACTATTGGATTATACTTTAGTTCTCTTCTTGCCATCATTTCATTAATAAGCATAGTTCCAGCCGAACCTGCTCCAACTATCATTACTCTTCTTTGGTCTGATGAGTATTTAAATGGTATGTACAAAAGCGTTCTTCTATATACTCTATACAGTATTCTATATCCCAACACAAAGAAAATACTTAAAAGTATTCCGACAACCGAAACATTTAGCGGAATTGTATTACCTAGAATTCTAGTATACCCTATTGATATTATCCCTGCTAAAATATTTCCACCAACACCTAACAAAAACTCGTCAGTACCAGTTAAATGCCATAGACTTTCATACATTTTAAATAAGTAAAAACACACTAAATATATAAGACTCAAAGCTATACAATCGTGCGTATATATTTTCGCAATTTCTGTAAAAGTTCCACTTTGTGTTATATTTATTGAGAAAAGATATGCCATATTAACCATAAACATATCGATTATCATAACTATAAAAGTCTTCCAATTCTTCACTATACTTCCCCTCCTACTTCAGAGATTCTCACTAAAATGTCCTAATTTAAAGTATTATCTTACTTTATCTAAAACTTTTATTAATAATTTAGGACAAGACAGCATTCCCTTACATTGAATAGAATATCTAATATTATTCTTATCCAATTTTTGCATTTTATAATTCTTTAAATATTTTCTTACATCATCCTTATTTAAAAACTTAAAAAGTTCCTCATGGAAATTTGAATCCTTACCTAATACTGAAAAAACATGTGATATTGAATAAGGTATTTTAAATTCAACTAAAAAACTTTTTATTTTCTTTAGGCTTTCATCATCTTTTATATCATTTAATAGGTCAATATATGAATAATAACAATCCAAATGCTTCAGCGATACATTTTGAGTCACAGAATTTCCCCATATAACATAAAAAGCCAATACTTCATTTACGCTTATAACTTTTTTTGCATATAGCAGTGCCTTTACAACAAAGACCATATCTTCTCCATATTTTCTTTTAGTATCAAATAAAAGATTATTATCTTGTATAATGGAAGATTTATATATAGCACTTCTCATTCCTATTGTTATATCATCTTTTAACTGCATAAGAGCAGCTTCTTTTCCGCTAATGAAATCATTTAAATAGTTAGTTCTATTTTGAACTAGCACATCTCCTTTAGCGTCAACCTCACTATAATCACAGAAAACTATCTCACACTTAGTTTCTTCAGCTTTTTCATACATACGCTCAACAAATTTATGATCAATATAATCATCTGAATCTAAAAAAGTTATATACTCTCCACTAGCTTCTTTTATTCCTCTGTTTCTTGCCGCACTAACACCCGAATTTTTTTGAGTTATGATTTTATAATTTATACTTGAATTCTCAAGTAATTCTCTTGCTATATCGATACTTTTATCCTTTGATCCATCATCTATAAGTAAAAGTTCAAAATCCTTGCAAGTTTGATTCATAACAGATTTAATACTTCTTTCAATACATTCTTCTACATTATAAACAGGAGTAATGATAGATACTTTTACCAAAACTATTCGCTCCTTTTATTTAATCATATTCAGAAAACAATAAGTCAGCATACAGTCTATCTAATGCCATAACTTACTATAATATTGGACTAATAGACATTATAAACATATATATTCTTTTGTCTTAAAGAATATATATGTTAAAATTATCATTTTTTACATCAATTGTGGATATCCCAATAATAAACTATACTTAGCCAATGAAATATATTCCAACTAGAAATGAGTGATATACTTTTGTAACCACAAGGTTCATAATATGGAATGTTTCATTGGTAATTTTGATGTATGTGATTCTTAGCTATAAGTTGTTCCAAGTGTGCTAGTTCAAAAAGTGAGAATCGAAAAGTGATGCTCCAAATTTTACATTTGGGAATCAGAACTTTCTCTATGAGCATTTTATATTTCGTTCTTCGAACTTTCTCTGTGAGCACTTGTTCTTTGAGGCTAGCACCTTCGATGCAACTTTATAGCTTTAGAATCCCCCATCAGAATTACCTAGAAACTGGAACAAAAGTATATTATTCATTTCGGTGAGGTATACTCATAAGTATAGATTATAGTTGATTTATCTATAATTTTAAAAATATAAAACTACCTTTATATTTAAATACTGTACCGTCAAATAACTTTAAACTTTTCAACACTACTTGAATTATACTAGTATTGATGCCCATATGCAATATTAAGCCATTTTCTTAAGTAAATTTTCATTTTCATTCATTGTAGCTAAGTAAAAATACTCTCATTTAGAGAAATAGTTTTACTACTATAAATAAAGCTACATTCTTGTACCATTAAAATGAAAATGCCTATTTAGTATTTTTTAACTTTTTTATTATTCTGGCATGCCATACTCTATCTTCTTCTTTCGGAAGTGTCATATAATCTCCATACAATTGTGTTAAAACAGCATCATAATTCCTAGGCGCATTAAAATAATCTCCTTCGAATTCAACCTTTATCAAATCAAAAAAATCTTCTTTTCTATATATGTACTGACTCCATACTGTATCCAATCCATATCCCATATATTCTGAATTTCTATCATTCCATTTAACTAAAAAGTCAAATAATTTCTGTCTTCTTTTTGTTGTAAAAATACTTGATACAATATTATAAATAAAATATGTAATTTTATTTTTTAATGTAAGCTTTTCAGGTTTTTCTCTAATTCTTATGAAACTTCTTAATACAAAATTGCTTATTTTTCTTTGAATATTGTATACCCATCTTTTTTTAGGAAGACTATCATAAGGTATAATATCTATAAATAAACCATTATGCATCTTTTCATTTTCTGCAATCTTATCTTCAATAAAAAGTGTATTATTATATCTTATTTTGCATGGAACTTGATAGATATCATAATTAGGATCATTTTCATGAGTCTGCAAAAATAAATGATCAGGTAGTTCATTCTTAACTACACTTAAAAATTTATTATAATCTTCTCTAAGCATTCCAATGTCAATATCGTCATCCCATGGTATAAATCCTTTATGTCTTACCGCTCCTATAAGCGTTCCAGCATCTAAAAAATATCTAATATTATGCTTGTCACAAATTTTTTTTACATCTTTTAAAATGCTTGCCATTATTAGCTGCGCATCTCTTAGCCGTAAGTCTTCATAATTTGAATAATTAGTATTATTGTTCATCTTTTTCTCCTTTAATACATATCTACCTTTTATTATATCAATGTAGTCATAAAACTCAATAATACATATTAAATATTGACTTTTAATTTTCTATTACAATACCTTCTACAGATTATTAATTCTAAATTATGCCTTAATATGTTATAATTTATTACAGCTTAACCATCTATAGAGCAAATTTTAACCTGAGTAAAAGATTGGAGAATATATTATGGAAAATACTAAAGATTTAATTAGTGTTATTGTGCCTGTTTATAATGTTGAGAAATATTTACCTCAATGTATAGATAGCATTTTAAATCAAACTGAAAAAAATCTTGAAATTATTTTAGTTGATGATGGTTCATTGGATAATTCCGGAAAGATATGTGATGAATTCTCTAAAAAGGATGATAGAATAATTGTTATACATAAGAAAAATAATGGTCTAAGTTCTGCCAGAAATGCTGGCCTTGAGATAGCTAGAGGAAATTATATTGGTTTCGTAGACAGCGATGACTGGTTAGATAAAACTATGTATGAAGTTTTGTTAAAATTGCTAAAGGAAAATAATTCTGATATTTCATGTTGCGATTTTTTTAAAACAGCTAATAGCAATGACTCAATACCTCATATAGATAATGAGATTATTAATTCTTACAATAATATCGAAAGCCTAAATAACTTCTATAATGGCTTATATACTCAAACAGTAGTAGCTTGGAATAAACTCTATAAACGAGAACTCTTTAAAGATATTTCTTATCCTGTAGGCAAAATTCATGAGGATGAAGGCACTACATATAAATTATATTATAAAGCTAATAAAATCACTTATACTAATAGGCCTTTATACTATTATAGGATCACTCCTAACAGTATAACTACAAGCAAGTTTAATAAAAAAAGGTTAGATATAATAGATGTTTACGATGAAAAAGTTAAGTTCATTAAAAATATAAATAATGAAGAAATCTATTCAAAAACATTAAAATGGTATTTATTTAAGCTTATAAATTGTTATTTTGAATGTTCTAATAATATTGAAAATAATACTGAATATTTAACCTTGATTAACCAAAAAGTATCGGAAACATATAAATCTTATATTCAAAGCGATAAAAAACAACTTCACTGGATAATTTTATTTTCTATATTTAAAATCAATCCTAAATTATATAAAATAATATTAAGAGGTTAAAAAATAACAAGAGAATTATTTTATTCATATTTTGTTTTAGTAAATAAATATTTTTAAAAATAACAAGTCCAAAATGCGATGTATATTTTGTGTTACACACTGAATGATATTAATCCCATAGAAAACTACTAGGTTACTACTAGGTTAATATCTGTGCGAAACACTAGGTAAAATAAGCTAACATATTGACTTGTTATTTTTTTATTACCTCTAAAAATTTTTTCTTAATTTTACATAATGCGGAATAAATTCCGAGACTTGGCTTAAAATTTGCTTGATTATGTGTTATAATATTTTGTATTGAATTTAAGGAGTGT
The DNA here is from genome assembly GCF_036699995.1 of Clostridium beijerinckii. Taxonomy (NCBI): domain Bacteria; kingdom Bacillati; phylum Bacillota; class Clostridia; order Eubacteriales; family Clostridiaceae; genus Clostridium; species Clostridium beijerinckii. The sequence continues at coordinate 4,935,247 of NZ_CP144906.1, forward strand.
TAAAAGATAATGATGACAAAATATTTTAAAAGTTTTATACTATTCTTTCTAATCTGTTTATCTTTTCATCTTTTTACAGAAACAATAGTATATGCTGAACAGCAAACAAATGAAATTTCTCAAAAAACAAATGAATCAACTTTACATAATTCAACAAACGAAGATTCTTCAAAAAATACTGACAAAGATATTAGTACAAGCATTTCAAACAACGAATCAGAGAAAGATTCAAAAAAAGATACAGATAATAATAACAATGCAACTTCTGTACCGAATAAGCAGGAAGAAGTATCTATTCCATATGGATGGAAAACTATTGATTCTAAAAAATACTATATAGTTAATGATAAAGTTCTCGCAAAAACTGGATGGTTCATGGAGAAAGATGTTAATCCTGATATAACCTCTAAAGATAACAGCTATGATGATAAATATTATCTAGATAGTGATTTTTCAGTAGTAATTGGCTGGAAAGAGATAGACGGAACCTGGTATTACTTCAATAAAGATGGAATAATGCAAACTGGATGGGTTTATGATAATAATATCTACTATACGGATAAAGATGGTGCCATGCAAACTGGATGGCAAAAAATAAATGGGGATACTTATTATTTTGATCAATATGGCCACATGGCTACTCATAAAACATTAATAGATAATAATTGGTATTTCTTTAACGATGATGGACAACTTCAAAAAGGTCTTTATTATTATAAAAATAAAGAATATTATTCTGATGACAAAGGAATAATGGTTGTAAATACTTGGGTTAATTCTAGAAATCACAAATATTACATAAAATCCGATGGTTCTGTTGCCATTGGAAAGCTTTATTTAAACGGAACTATGGAAGATTTTAATTCAAATGGTTACTACCAAGGTTCAGATAAAGATGATAAAGACTATTTATTTGTACGCCATTTAAATGTAGGCAATGCTGACTGTGCATTTATAAGATTACCTAGTGGAGAAACTGTCTTAATAGATACTGGTGATACAACAACTAGCGAAACATTAATAGACTTTTTAAATAGTCAAAACCTAAAAAAAGATTTTTTCAAATCTACTACTACTAGTAGTAGTGTACAAGCTACTGAATCTAACACTAGCAAAATTTCTAATGGAAAAGGAGTTGTAGATTACGTAGTGCTTACACATCCTCACTCAGATCACATTGGTGGAGTGATTGATTTGCTAAAAAACTTTAATGTCGGAAAAATATTGGTTCCTAAATACTTTGAAATGAAAGACTTTACAAGTATAAATGATACTACTTCTAGTGCCAGTGAAAAAGAAATTATGAAATATGATTATGAAGTATATACAGAAACAATGAATGCTATAAAGAAAAGCGGAGTACCTTTAGTTACAGCTGAACCAAAATCATATATTGATAGCGAAAATATTTTACAATTTGTTCATGCTGATAAGGATTATCCAAGCTTTGAAGCAGCTAACCCTTACCAAGAATATACATTGCTAAACAATAACTCTGCTCTTGTTTATTTGAATTATCATGATCTTCAAGAATTATTTGCTGCAGATATTGAATGGGGCGCAGAAAACGACTTTCTTAGTAGAAAAGCCTTAGATGGAAAAGAAGTTGATGTATTAAAAGTTCCTCATCATGGAAATCCAACATCTTCATCGTATCCATTTATCGGATATGTTAACCCAATTGTAGGAATAATTTCTAGAGCTAAAGAATCTATTAGCACTACTAATGAATCTTACAATGTTCTAACTACATGTGGTGTCAACATATATGAGACAAGCAGTAATCCTGATGGAATTTCAGTATATTCTACTAAAGATAATTGGAATGTAGAACCAGCAGCTAGTAAATCTTAATATTAACTCAAATTAAAAAAAGCTTATCATTTGTACTTTTTTACAAATGATAAGCTTAAATTCTAATTACCTAAAGTTTTAATCTTTCCTTGTCATACTAATAATATTTAATAATTCTTATGCCTGAATATTATCACCATGTTGAGCTGCCAATTCATTTTTTAAGTTTATACTATCTTGTCTCTTAAAGAATGGAAGGTAAACAAAGAATGACATTGCTAATACTAATAACTGTAATATTGCTGTTCTAACTCCACCTGTCAAAAGTCCTGATATTGGTGCTGGAGTTGTCCATGGAACCATTACCCCACCAAATGGTGGAACTATTCCTGTTGCTATTGCAAAATAAAGTATTGTGCCTGATAGCATTGGAGTAATTATAAATGGAATTGCCATAAATGGATTCATTACTATTGGTGTTCCAAATGTAATTGGTTCATTTATATTAAATATTCCTGGTACTATTGCGAGTTTTCCTAGTTGTTTGCATTGTGCTGATTTTGCAAAAAATAACATACATATTACTAAACCTATTGTCATACCAGATCCTGTTACTGTCATAAATTGATCAAGAAATTGCTGTGTTACTATATGCGCTCCATTTGGTATTGTTAATTCTTTTCCACTTGTAACTATAGCTGCATTATCTAAGGTATTTGATTGTAATATCCCTGACATTACACCGCTTACTATTGTTGCTCCATGAACACCAAACCACCATAAGAATGGAATTAAAAATCCCATGACTAAAACTCCACCTAATGAGTCTGTCATACCTTGTAATGGTGTTTGAAGTACTTTATATATCCATTCAATAAATGTTGTTTGTAATCCCCATTTAAATATCATATAAACTATTGTTGCTCCAAGCACTATAACTGCTGCTGGTATTAATGCTGCAAACGAATTCACAACTCCCTGTGGTACGCCATCAGGCATCTTTATTGTAATCTTATTTGCCATAAACCATGAATAAACCGCTCCAACTATTAATCCTATTATAATTGCTGTAACCATTCCCTTTCCACCACACCATGCTGTTGGTATGACATCACCTACTGTTTCTCCACTTTTAGTAGTTACTGAAGAGCTAGTTGTTAATATAAATACTACAAATGATATTATTCCTGCTGATAAAGGTTCATGACCTTCATTTTTAGCATAAGTATATGCTATTCCTATTGTTGCAACAAGTGCTATCATGTTAAAAGTTGCCCCATTTGCTTTAAACAGCGGGTCAGTCCATCCTGCACCTAATGTAACATTTAGCCAATCATTTAACGGTTGGTATGGCAATTGCGCTAGCAATAAAAATACCGATCCTACCAAAGTTAATGGTAAAGTGAATAAAATACCGTCTTTTAATGCAACAACTCCCTTTAAACCAACAAACTTCATAACTATTGGCAATACTTTTTCGTTTAAAGTTGTCCCAGATGATGACATAATAATTCCTCCTTAAAAATTAATAAATATAAATTAACAAGGTCTATTAGATAATTTATAAAAAATGATATTGTAAAAACTTTTTAACTATTTTCCTGCTAGCTTTAAGGCAAAGTCTAAAACTTTTTGCCCATTCATCATTCCATAGTCAACCATTGGTATAACATCCACAGGTATTCCTTTAGGTTCGCATATCCTTTTTGCTTTGTTTAATGTATATCCAACTTGCGGACCCAATAATGCAACATCAACTCCCTCTATATTTTTATCCATTTGACTTTCTGGAAAAGCTTCAATATCTACATCTATCCCCTTATTCTTAGCTGCCTCCTTCATTTTGTTTACTAAAAGACTTGTTGACATTCCTGCTGCGCAAAATAATCTAATTATTACCATGGTTCATTCCTCCTGAAATATAAATTTATTTATATAAACTTTGAATAAATGTACTTATGAAATTTTAATCTCTTTGTTAATTATTTAACCAATGTATTTACCACTTTTCTTAGTTCGATTATTTGTTCAATTAAGTTTTTCTCTGTTATTGCTGTCATTAGATGATCTTGTGCATGCACAAACAAAACTGACATGTCAATCTTTTCACCATTTGCTTCTTTATGAAGGAACATTGTTTGCCCATCATGTGCTTTTGCTAATGCATCATTTGCTAATTGCATTTCCTTATCAGCTTCTTCGTATTTTCCTTCATTTACATTGTTAAGTGCCATATACGCATGATTTTTACAATCTCCAGCGTTTATTATAATGTTCATGATTGCCATTTCTAACTCTTCCACTCTACACTCCCCCATTCAATGTCTTTTAGAATATTTTTCCTTTTATCCTATTGCATAGCATAAATTGTGCCAAACACTATTCTGCTTTTTAGTAGACATTATTTTAAACATATTAATATTATCTATATTAATCTTAACCCTAGATTTTCAAAAACGTTTACAAGAAATTTTATGCATTCAAATTATGATTAACATTTTATATGTTTACTTAATATAATCAATATCTAATATAAGAGTTTGATTATTCTTATTAGAGTTTTGGTAACATTGTCCAGTGTTTAGATGAAAGTATATAATTGTGATTAGTGTTTGAACACTTCCAAGAACTGTTTAATCACTAAATTTATTTTAATTATCAAAAAATAATTTCACCAACTCGAAATTAAGCAAATTATATAGAACTAATAAAAAGCATCTTCTTAACTATAAGAAAATGCTTTTTATCTACAATATAAATAATTAAACTATATCTAATTTTTATTGTACACTAACTCCAAAATATAATACTTTTCCAAGTTCAGTATCTTTTATTGATTGTTTTGCAATTGCAGCCGCATTTTGTTGATCACTAAGGCTGCACTCAAAAAGTATCTTAATCCCTTCTTTTCTAACAAATTTAAATACTTTCTCATTCTCAACTTCAATATTTTCTACTATATTTATTATATCGTCTTGTCTTAATGCACAGTTTATTAATATCATCTTTCTACCTCACTCCTATTTAATCTTTTGAAAAAATAACTTTATCTTAATTTGATTTTTAGTAATTCTTTCTTATACTTTGATTATTAACATATTATATCATTTATTTTTCAAAGTTATACTGAGTAAACTCTAACATTTCAATTATTCTCTCATTGTGTTTCTGCTACTGCAGAAATCATAATTTCAATAATTAAAAATGTTAGAGTTTTTAGATTTATTTTAAATTGTTAATAATAGGGCTAATTAATTTGATTTACGCTTGAGCGCTATTTTCGTGTTTTTGTGCTGCTAATTCATCAGCATATGACATAGCATCAACTTTCTTAAAGAATGGGAAGTATATTGCCATTCCAACAAGTAGGAATACTAATTGAGCTATAGCATAACTAGGACCACCAATTATTAATCCTGAGAATACAGCTGGAACTGTCCAAGGTGGTAATGCTCCACCCATTGGTGCAAGTATTCCTGTTGCAATTGCAAAATAAAGTAATATTGCATTTACTACTGGAGTAAGTATGAATGGTACACCCATTATTGGGTTCATTACTACTGGAGTACCAAATAATACAGGTTCATTAATATTAAATAAGTTAGCTGGAAGTGCTAATCTACCTAATTGTTTATATTGAGCAGATTTTGCAAGTACTAATAATAATATAGTAAATCCAAGTGTTTGACCACTACCTGCTAAGTTAATGAAGTTATCATAGAATTGTTGAGTTACTATATGAGCTCCGTGAGCAAGATCTAAAGTCCCTGCTTCTTGTAATTTAGCATTAGCTGCAGTATTAGCAGTTAATAAAGCACCTACCATACCTGATACTGTCATACCTCCATGAATTCCGAAGAACCATAAGAATGGAACAGCAAAAGCAATAAGTATAGCTCCTGGAAGTGAATCTGATGCAGCTTGTAATGGTGTTTGAACAACTTTATATATAATTTCTACAAAAGAAGTATTGAATCCAAACTTACATACCGCATATACAACAGTTGCACCTATAAATATAACTGTAGCTGGAATTAATGCTGAGAATGCATTAACAACACCTTGAGGTACACCTTCTGGCATCTTGATTGTAATATTTTTCTTTACCATTGCGCAATAAACAAATGAAACAACTAAACTTACAATAATTGCAGTAATCATACCTGATCCACCAGTCCAGTCTTGTGGAATAACTCCACCAACTTGAATTGGAGTTGCATCAGATGTAGCTTTAAACATAACAAAATCATTTGTTACAGTTAAGAATACACTTAAAGCAATTACTGCTGGTGAAAAAGGTTCAAGACCTTCATTTTTACAGTATACATAAGTCATACCTATAACAGCTACCACTGCCATAATACCCATTGTTGAATGCTGTAATTTAAATAATGGATCATTCCAACCTGGTCCAAAAGCGCTAGCCATACCATCTGTAAATGCTTTTACTGGGAAGCAAGCAATTAATAAGAATATAGATCCAACAATATTTAATGGTAAAGTAAATAACATACCATCTTTTAATGCTTGAACACCTTTAAGATTAACGAATTTCATTACCGCTGGCACTACTTTTTCGTTCAGTGTTTGATTGAGTGACATAATAAATTTCCCCCTTATAACTAAATTGTGATTATAATATGAATAATTACAAATAAAAATTTGCTATTATTACTTATAAACTTACATATTTATTTTGATTTTCCTATAATTGTTGTTAAAGGTTTTCTTTCCTCATATAACATATGAATATAAGTTAATCGATTAGATATATCTTTATATGTGCATTTGTATTTTTACTTAATCATGTAAAACTACAAATGCTGTTTATTTTTGCAAATTATTTCTTATTGGTTAAGTTTATAAAAATAATTAATTTTTCAATTATTTATTTTTTGCAAGATTTAATGCTAGATCTAAAACTTTAGCTCCATTCATCATTCCATAATCAACCATTGGTATTACTTCTACTGGAATGCCATGTGGTTCACAAAGTTTCTTTGCTTTTCCTAAAGTATATCCTACTTGTGGCCCAAGTAATGCAACATCCATACTATCTAAATGTCTATCCATTTGAGATTCTGGAAATGCTATAATTTCTGCATCAACACCTTTAGCTTTAGCTGCCTCCTTCATCTTATTAACTAAAACACTTGTTGACATTCCTGATGCACAGAATAATTTGATTGTAACCATATTTCTTCCTCCTTGATTTAACTTTTATAAATTTTAATATGTTCTATACCTTTATATAGTTTTGTGTTAATTTTAAAGTTACTTGCGAATTTTATTTTTATAGTATTTACAAAATATAGCTTGTCTATTTACTTTTCCAAGCTTCAATTTTTTATTTTACTAAAGTGTTTACAATTTTTCTTAATTCTATAATTTGTTCAATAAGATTCTTTTCTGATATAGATGTCATTAAATGATCTTGTGCATGAACAAATAAAACTGATAACTCTACTTTTTCTCCAGAAGCTTCTTTTTGAAGCATTTCTGTTTGTGCATCATGCGCTTTTCCTAACGCATCATTTGCTAGTTGCATTTCATTTTCAGCTTCTTCATACTTACCTTCGTTTACTAAACTAAGAGCCATATAAGCATGATTTTTACAATCTCCTGCATTGATTATAATATTCATTATTGCCATTTCTAATTGATCCATTTGTACTCCTCCTCCAATTTATCCAATAGATAGTATCCGTAATATAGTTAACGGCTACATACTTCTGGATAAGTTAAACTAAAATTCAGAAGATATATTAAACTCCCACTGAATAAAGTTTTACTTGATGCTTTATTGCTTCATGCCAATATATATAGCAATACCTGTGCCAAACACTATTAAATATTTAAATTTTTTTCTAATTTTTTTGCTGTTTAAATTTTACATACTATCGGATCGTTCCTATATATCAACACTTATAATAAAAATAGACAATATAATTTTACACAAAAGTTATATCATTTTTATAATAAAAGTTATATATTTTATTTATTTTATGATATGTGTTTACTTAATACACTTAGTGTTTTATAATTATATATAGTGTTTGATTAATTTTAAAACTGTATGTAAACACTAAATAAACAATGTTTGATAATAAATAATTTTACTATAATAGTCTACTTACTATAGTGTTTTCAGCATAGTGTATGAAAATGCTTAATCTATTTATAGTAGCTATAATATTTTTAGTTATATAGGAGGACATATAATGGCTAAAAAAGATTTGATTTACCAAAAACTTCTCCAGCTAAATTCTCCAGATGGAATAGATACTAAAACACTAGCGCCTCTAGTTAATATGACTAGAGCTAATTTAAGCCATGAACTAAATGAACTTTGTAAGGAAGGTAAATTGTATAAATCATCAGGTAGACCAGTATTATTTTTTCTTGCTGAAAATAAGATTCAAAGCAATGAATCTCAACTAGATTTGTTAGCTAAAAATAATATTTCTCTTAAAGATTCTGTGGAACAGGCTAAAGCAGCTATACTATATCCACCTAAAGGTATGAATTGTTTAATATTAGGTAGTACTGGTGTAGGAAAGTCTATGTTCGCATCTCTTATGCACAATTATGCATTGGAAATGAAGGTAAAAACAGAAGATTCTCCTTTTATAGTGTTTAACTGTGCAGATTATACTAATAACCCACAACTATTAACTTCTCAACTTTTTGGTGTAAAAAAAGGTGCGTATACTGGAGCTGAATCTGACAAAGTCGGATTAATAGAACAGGCTGATGGTGGTATTTTATTTTTAGATGAGATTCACAGATTGCCACCTGAAGGGCAGGAAGCTCTATTCATATTTTTAGATACAGGTACTTTTAGACGTATTGGGGATTCAGAAACCAGAAAATCAGATGTATTAATAATTTCAGCTACAACAGAAGACCCAAATTCTGCTTTATTAAACACATTTACAAGAAGAATTCCTCTTGTTATTAATATTCCTTCTCTTAAAGAAAGAACTTTAGATGAAAGATTATTTTTAATTAAAAGTTTCTTCAAATATGAAAGTATCCGTTTAAATAAAGAGATTTATGTATCTTTAAACTCTCTTAGAGCATTACTTTCTTATGATTGTCCTAATAATATAGGTCAGTTGAAAAGCGACGTTCAGCTACTTTGTGCAAAAGCATACTCTGAATACTTAACTAATATACGACGCGACGTAAGAATCCATAGTAAAATACTGCCTCCTTATATTAAAGAAGGTCTTTATAAAGAGAAAGAACATAGAGTTTTATGGAATAAACTTATGAGTGAAGAAATTGAATATTTCAGATTTAATGGTTCTAATGAAGATACAAACACTATATTTAATAATGGAGATAATACTATTTACGATTTTATAGAAAGTAAACTTGAAAAGCTTAAGTCTCTAGAAATTTCAGATATTGATATTGAGAACATTCTTGAGAAAGATATAGCCAAACATTTCAATAAAAATAACTCTGAAGTTTCCGAAGAAACAAGCAAACAAAACTTATTAACCATTATTGATGAAGATACATTAAAATGTATTGATAGTATAGTAAGTCATATAACTCGAAAGCTTCCTGTAATTTTTGATAGTAATTTATATACGGCTTTTGCTCTGCATATAAACACATTAATTAATAGAATAAACAGCGACAAGATAATAATAAACACTAATTTAAATAGAATAAAAGATCTTTATCCTTCTGAATTTGCTGTTGCACTAGAGATTAAGGAGATCATAGAAAACACTATTAATAAATCAATTCCAATAGATGAAGCTGGATACTTAACATTATTCTTGATACCAGATAATACTTTTAACGATAAATCTCAAGATAAAGTAAAAGTTATCCTAATTGCTCATGGTGAATCAACTGCAACTTCAATGGCTGATGTTTCTAACAGACTACTTGGAGAAAACTATATAATTCCAATAAACGCTCCAATAGATGTTGCTCCATCAAAAGTATTAGAAAGCCTTAAGATTGGTATTCAGGACAATCCAACTTCTGCTGGTTATCTCTTATTGGTAGATATGGGGTCTTTAACAACTTTTGCAGATGTTATAAAAAAGGAATTTCAAGTAGACATTAAAGTGATATCTCTTGTTTCAACTTTACATGTTTTAGAAGCAGCACGAAAAGCATTAATTGGATCATCGCTAGACGAAATATATAATGATGTTCTTATGGTAAATTCTTATGTAGAAATACATAAAAATATAAGTAATCCTTCTAGCGATTCAGATAAAGTTTTAATAGTAACTGCCTGCTTAACTGGTGAGGGAGCTGCTATTGCAATTAAAAACTTCTTACTAAGTAATCTTAGATTAGACAAAGATTATTTTGAAGTCGTTTGTCTAAACTGCTTAGACAAAAAATACTTCAAGCAAAAAATAATTAATCTTCAAGAAAAAAATGAGGTACTTTTTATAGTTTCATCTTTTCCTGTAGATTCACCTATAAAACAATATACAATGTACGAAGTATTTAACATGAATGTATTAAAAGAATTACAAAGTATAATTGATTCAAAATTAACTATGATTAATCTACCTAAAATTATAAAGGAAAATATATATAATATAGATGGTGTTGAACTTTATAAAGATGTGACTCTATTTTTGAATATATTACAAGAGAAACTCTTAATTAAATTATCTGATGAAAATATGGTTGGCGTTATTCTCCATTTATCATTTGTAATAGGACGATTAAGAAATGAAGATAATCCGGCTGTTTATCCTCAAAAAGAGAAATATCTAGAAGAAAATATAAATCTATATAATATAATAAAAGAAAATTTAAACTTTATAACTAGCAAATATAAAGTAGAAATATCAGATGATGAAATATGCTATTTGATGAATCTTTTATCAAACTCAGCTCCTGAATTACAAAGTAAACTTTAATAGCAATATATCCCTATAAAAGAATAAACACATTCTTTTATAGGGATATTGAAGTTTTACTTAGAATAATCAGAAGAATCTACTATAAACTTATTATGTAGCCTTTTTCCCATACTTTCAATAATATATAATACAGGTATTTGTGTTGTTATATCACTAATCCCTAATCTTTCTTGTTGGACATAATACGATATATTAAGATCTGATATTTTCGATATTGTACAATTTTCACTATTTGTTATGCTTACAAGCGTAGTATTCTCTCTTTTTATATTACTTATATAATCAATAACCGTACGTGTTTCGCCTGAAACTGACATTGCTATTATTATTGAATCTTCATATAGCTTATAATTTCTTGGAAAATATGGATCATCTATATACATAGAAAACTTACCAATTGATGAAAAATATCTGGCTGCATATTTACACAGTATTCCGGATGTTCCCGTTCCTATAAATACTACATTGCTTGCTTTCTTTATTAAATCGCAGAGTACGTTTAATTTTCTATCAAGCTCGCTATTATCTAATTTTTTAAAAAAATCAACTATTATCGATGTATCATTATTTACTTTAGTACTTTCATTTTCTTCAAGATACAATTTTAATTTCACTTTAAATTCTGAATACCCTTCACAGTTCAACTTTTTACAAAACCTTAATATAGTTGTTGTTGACACATGTGCTTCGTCAGCTAATTCTCTAATTCTCATATAAACAACTTTTTCAATATTCTTCATTATATATCTGTATAGAGACAACTCTAAATCGTTTAAACTCTGGATAATTTCATAATTAAACATAATTTAATCAACCTCTTCCTTTATAACTAGCTTTTTTACATTCATATATACTTGAATATATTGTTGTCTTAAAATTTAAAACACTATACTAGTTAGCCTTTTATGACTTTGGTAGATAGTATAATTTATCTTCATTGATACTATCCACCAAAGTTCTTTTAATTTAAGTATACATTATTTGAAAAAAACTTTTAAGGCTATGTTTGTAAAAATTCCTTCCAGCTATATTATAAAAGCAAAATATACCAAAGTGAAATTTCTTACACCTTGGTATATTTCATTTATATTAGTATCTATTTTTAAATACTATTATTTTATTCTAATATTATATTAATTATCTTTCACTAAATTTCTTCTCCATTAGTTTCGATGACTTTTTTATACCAGAAGAAACTCTTCTTTCTTATTCTTCTTAAATCCTTGAGATCAAATTCATCTCTATTTACATATATAAAGCCATATCTTTTCTTGAAACCTTGGTGAGTACTTATAAGATCTATAGCTGACCATGGACAATATCCAATCAAATCTACTCCATCAGTTATAGCAAGTCTAGCCTGTTCGATATGTTTTCTTAAATAATCAATTCTATAATCATCATTTATAGTATCATTTTCTTCAACATTATCATAAGCACCTAATCCATTCTCAGTAATTATTATAGGTAAATTATATCTTTCATATACCTCCCTTAAAGTATTTCTAAATCCTATAGGATCAATCTCCCATCCAAATTGAGTTTTCTCCAAGTTCGGATTAGAAGCTCCTTTATAAACACCTAAATCTCCTACAGCAATTTGTTGATCTCCACCTTGAGTCGAAACTTCTTTATCATCAATCTTACTTTCCTCTGCTGTTCCTGTACAATAATAATTAAATGCTATGAAATCTGGATTTCCACCTTTTAATATTTCCATATCTCCATCTTCAATAGTTGGCTCGATTCCTTTTTCAACCATATAGCTCCAAGCTATTGGATTATACCTACCATGTACAGCCATATCTAAGTATAACCAATTCCTTATAGATGATTGGTTACTAGCCGCTAATATATCTTCTGGTCTTGAACTTGCTGGATATATTGAACTTATATTAGGTGCAGGCCCTATTTTCGCTTTTGGGCACATACTATGGCATAACTTCATTGTTTGCGCTTGCGCAAGCATCATATGATGATTTTGTTTATATAATTCTTTTTCAATATTTTCTACTCCATCATTTACAGTTCCAATTGCCCCTCCATGAAGTATCATCATATTCTGCTCATTTATTGTAAGCCAATACTTAACTCTATCACCGAAATTTTCAAACAATACTTTTGCATAATTTACAAATGCATCAGCAGTCTTTCTATTTGACCAACCACCTTCTCTTTGAAGCGCATCTGGCAAATCAAAATGATACATAGTAACTAGCGGTTCTATTCCGTATGATAATAGTTCATTGATTAAATTGTTATAAAATTCAATTCCTTTAGGATTTACATCCCCTACCCCATTTGGTATTATTCTAGTCCATGCAATTGAAAAACGATAAGTCTTAAATCCCATTTCTGCAAATAATGCTACATCTTCTTTGTAATGGTGATAGTGATCACTAGACACCTTAAAATCTGGTGTTCCTGGGAATGGTTCCTTTGTATCTTGAACGGATAATCCCTTTCCATCTTCATTATAAGCACCTTCTACTTGATAAGCTGATGTTGAAGCTCCCCATAAAAAATTCTTTGGGAAATCTTTTAATTTCTTATGAAACATATAAAACCCTCCATTGCACATTATCTTTTTATTATTAACATAAATTTTTTAATCATAATAAGTTGATTCCTATGAATTCAATATATCATATACTGTAACCACTTTATATATTTTTTATAATTTAGGAACACATGCTACTTTTTAGGTATTTGTTTTTTTAGAAAACAAGTTGTTTTAAAAAAGCTGCTACAGGCAAAAACTCTTTTTACCAGTAACAGCTTCATTAATAATATCCTTAAATTTTCTTATATACTTCTCATAATTATTTTTTACATTATAGTCTTATTTGAACACTTAGCTTACACTTTATCGTAGATTTAATTACTGTAACATCTATTTCTTTGCTACATTAATAGCCTTTTCAACAACATTTTCTACAGTGAATCCAAATTTCTCGAATAGGATTTCTGCTTTACCTGATGCTCCAAAAGTATCTAAAGATATAACATCTCCATCAAGACCTACATATTTGTGCCATCCAAAGCTTGTTAATGCTTCTACTGCAACTCTTGCACGAACTTTATTTGGCATAACTGATTCTTTATAAGCCTCATCTTGAGCATCAAATAATTCAAATGATGGCATACTGATAACTCTTGCATCTATTCCTTTAGTTTCTAATTCAGCTGCTGCTTTGTATATTAATTCTACTTCTGAACCTGATGCCATTAAAAGTACATCTGGAGTTTCTTTCTTAGAATCTTTTAAGATATATCCACCCTTTAATGCTCTCTTAGGACATCCATCATATAGTGGTAACTTTTGTCTTGTTAATACTAGTGATGTTGGAGTAGTTCCATTAGTTACAGCGTAGTACCATGCTGCTGCAGTTTCTTTTGAATCTGCTGGTCTAAATACTGTCATGTTTGGCATACTTCTAAGAGCTGCTAATTGTTCTATTGGTTCATGAGTTGGTCCATCTTCCCCTACTCCAATACTATCATGTGTTAATACATAAGCTACTGGAAGATTCATAAGAGCTGATAATCTCATAGCACCTTTCATGTAATCACTGAATACAAAGAATGTTGCACAGAATACTTTAAGTCCACCATGAGCATACATTCCGTTAGCGATAGCTGCCATAGCATGTTCTCTAACTCCAAAGTGAAGGTTTGATCCACTTCTATCTTCTGCTGAGAAATCTCCTCTATCGTTCATATGAGTTTTGTTAGATGGAGCTAAATCTGCTGATCCTCCAATAAAGTTTGGAATTAGTTTAGCCAATCTATTTATCATTATTCCTGAAGATTCTCTTGTAGCCATTTCTTTATCAAAGCTCCAAAGTTCTTCGTTGTTTAATAAAGCTTCTTTATCAAGTTCGCCACTCATCCATTTAGTATATTCTGCTGCAAGTTCTGGATAAGCTTTTGCATATGCTTTGAATAACTCATTCCAAGCTTCTTCAGTCTTTTCACCTTTTGCTATGTGTTCATTCATATTTGTATACACTTCGTCTGGTACGTAGAATGCAGGTTCAGTCTTCCATCCTAAGTTTTCCTTCATAGCTTTTACATTATCTGCTCCTAAAGGTTCACCATGTGCTGAAGCTTTTCCTTGTTTTGCTGGACATCCAAAACCAATTTGATTTTTAACTATTATAATAGATGGTTTTGTTGTTTCTACTTTAGCTGCTTCTATTGCTTTTTCTATTGCATCTATATCATTTCCATCTGCTACATTTAGTACTTGCCATCCATAAGCTTCGTATCTCTTAGCTACATCTTCTCTAAATGCTATGTCTGTATTTCCTTCAATTGAAATATTATTTGAATCATACAATACAACTAATTTTCCAAGACCTAAAGTTCCAGCAAGAGATGATGCTTCTCCTGAGATACCTTCCATAAGACATCCGTCTCCAACTATAGCATATGTATAGTGATCAACTATGCTATAATCTGGTTTATTGAATTTTTCTGCAAGATGTGCTTCTGCTATAGCAAAACCTACTGCATTACAAATGCCTTGTCCAAGTGGTCCTGTTGTTATTTCAACACCTTTTGTATGGCCATACTCTGGGTGTCCTGGTGTTAAACTTCCGAATTGTCTAAAGTTTTTAATATCCTCAACTGTAAGTCCATATCCAAATAAATGTAGCAATGAATATTCAAGCATTGAACCATGTCCTGCTGATAATACAAATCTATCTCTGTTATCCCATTCAGGGTTCTTTCCATTATGATTCATCTTTGTCCATAATGTATAAGCCATTGTAGCCGATCCAAGTGGTAACCCTGGATGTCCTGATTTTGATTTTTCAATAGCATCTGCTGATAATACTCTTATTGCATTAATAGATAATTTATCTAATTCTCTACTCATCTTTATCCTCATTTCATAGACATATTTTTTTATAAGTTCTTAGTTGTGCTAATTAAATCACATGCTGCGCTTCACATTCATTTCAAAAAAGAAATGATCTTAGCTGTCCTTCATTCTCTTTTCAAAAGGTACCGATTTTACTACACCTTTTTAAATTGTTACCTTTTTTTATTGGTTTCTTTTTAAATTGTTTTATGTTTTCATTCATATATTCTTAAATTCTTAAATTCCTATGTTCTTTTATTCTTAACTTCTTATATTCTTATATTCTTAAGAATATATATTTTTATCTCTGTCATTTGGAACATGAATAAATCATAAATGATAGTCATACTTTTGCGAAAGCATTGTATCAAAATATTTATCCATAAACATTTATGCCTTCCTAATTTCAGAATCTAGCTATCATATCTCCAAATTACTCTTCCATTTTCGAAATATATCTGCACTAGAAATAAGTAACATATTTTGTGGAGTGTTCATTAGAAATTGTGTTGGTAGTGCTTCTTGATTATAAGTTGTTCCAAATGTGCTTGTTCAGAGCTTGTCTTTGAAGCAAGCATTTTGGGTACAACTTATAATCTTAGAAGCACTCAACAAAATTTCTTAGGAACCGGAACCAAAATATGTTTCTTATTTCGACGGCCTATTTTCCGAATGCTGCTGCCCAGTCTGCTTTGAATTTTTCTAATCCTTGATCTGTTAATGGGTGTTTTAACATTTGCATTACTAAGCTATAAGGTACTGTTGATATATCTGCACCTGCTTTTGCTGCTTCTATTACATGAATTGGGTTTCTTACGCTTGCTGCAATTATTTCTGTTTCTATTCCATGAACTGCAAATATTTCTGCTATATCTCTAACTAAATCCATACCTATCATTGAGATGTCATCTACTCTTCCAAGGAATGGGCTTACATATGTTGCTCCTGCATTTGCTGCAAGTAAAGCTTGTGTTGCTGAGAATATTAATGTTACATTTGTTTTAATTCCTTCACTTGCTAATACTTTAGTTGCCTTTAAGCCTTCAGCTGTCATTGGAATCTTTACTATCATATTCTTATGAATCGCTGCAATTTCTCTTCCTTCTTTTATCATTCCTTCAGCATCTTCACTTACAACTTCTCCACTTATTGGTCCATCAACTATTTCTGTTATTTCTTTAATAACTTCATTGAAGTCTCTTCCTTCTTTTGCTATTAGTGATGGATTTGTTGTTACACCACATATTACTCCCATTTCATTTGCTTCTTTAATGTGTTCCACATTTGCTGTGTCTAAAAAAAATCTCATTTTAATCTACCCCTTTATTAATTATAATTCTTAAAACTATTATTCTACATTTATATGATTTTTTGCTGCTTCGCTATCTGATAAATTATCTCTTCTACTCATTAATAAACACAAGTCATCTAATACTATGTGGACAGATTGATCAAATAATGAACTTAGTAGTTGAATTGACGAAACACCGGTATCATTCTTTGTTTTTCCTGGAACCTCAAGTACAAGATCTGATACTTCTGCAAGTGGAGAGTCCTTTTTACTTGTAACTCCAACTATAGTTAAGCCTAAATCCTTTGCTGCTTTTGCATTGCTTAATGTATTTTTTGTTTTTCCAGAACCTGATATTGCAACATATATATCTCCCTTTTTGAGAGCTGGTGTAATTGTCTCTCCCATAACATAAGAATTATAACCAATATGCATCAAGCGCATTGCAAATCCCTTTGCTTGAAATCCGCTACGACCTTCGCCATCTACAAAAATCTTTTTTTCTTTTTTGAATACACCCATTATTTTTTTAATCTCTTCTTCATCAACTTTGCTTATTACATCTTTAATTTCTTCTAATATTTGATCTATTACTCTCATTTATCTATTACTCCCTTAAACTCTTTTACTTTTTCCATCTTATCATCAGCACTAGTTATTGCTGATCCTACTATAACTAACTCTATATTATATTTATTCAATTCTGGTATGGAATCTAATGTTATTCCTCCTGCAACTGCAATTCTTTTAATTGAAGGAAACTGTTCTTTAAATCTCTTTACTGTTCCACCTGGGTTGGCTAGTTTTTCTTTATCAATAGAGGCATGTATACAATAAATAGCACTGCTGAAATGTGATATTTCATTAATTTTTTCATCTGAACATTCTAATAAATCTATCATCATTGTTCCATTATATTGCTCAGAAACTTCGTAACATTTTTCTATAGTACCAAGTGATGCACTCCCCATCACAGTTAGGATATCAAATCCTTGTCTAAAACCTTGTTCAAATTCATAAGCACCTTCATCACTTGTCTTTATATCTCCCAGTATTTGAGATTTACTTTTTTTGCTTGTTATATCTTTTAATTTAAGAAGTCCATAGTCTTTTATTAAAGATGTTCCAATCTCAATAATATCTGCTAATCCATCAAAAGTTTTAACTAAGTTTTCTGCTTTCTCTAAAGACACCCTATCTATTGCAACTTGTAACTTCATTTCATCCTCCTTAAATTCTCATGAAACTTTTCTTTTATGATTTTTTAAAAAATTATCTAATTCATTTACTGTTGGTAATCCCTCATTATCACTTAAATGCATTACTTGAATTCCACCAATAGCGTTTCCTCTTTCTAAAATTTTATTATCTTCAAGATTTTCTAAAATTCCGCTAATAACGCCTGCTGCAAATCCATCTCCTGCTCCTACTGTATCTAAAACTGGAACTTCAAAGCTTGGACATTCAGCCTCTTTTATTTGTCCATTTTCTAATTTCTCCCTAGAATATGAACCAGTAGTTCCCATTTTTATAACTACCTTTTTTACACCTTTGTCTAAATAGAAATCAGCAATCTCTTCCTTGGAATTTTTCCCTGTAAATAATTTTCCTTCACTGAAACCAGGTAATACAATATCTGATTTAACTGCTAACTCATTAGTCACTTGAATCATCTTTTCCTTGCTCTCCCATAGTACGGGTCTTGGATTAGGATCAAAAGTAACAAGCATACCATTTTCGTGAGCTTTTTCTATAGCTTTAAATGTTGTTTCTAAAGTTGTTTCGCTTAATGCTGGAAAAATTCCTGTAATGTGAAGCACCTTTCCATCTGAAAAACTTATTCCATCTAAAATATCCTTAGTTATTCTTGATGCTGCTGCCCCTTTTCTAAAATATAGTACCTCTGGATCTCCCTCATCAGTTCTATTTTTAAATTGAAATCCTGTTGGCGCTTCTTTATATGTCTTTACAAAAGTTGCATCTATATTTTCATTTTCTAGATATTTCTTTACATATTGCCCAAATGGATCTTCTCCAACTTGGCTTATATATGTAACTGTATGTCCAAGTCTTCTTAGTCCCATAGCTACATTAAGTTCTGCTCCAGCAATTAACCTTGTAAAATGTTCTACACTGCTAAGATGTTCTTTAGTATCTGCTAAAAACATTACCATTGGTTCACCAATTGTAATAATCTCACTCATTTTTTTCACCCTTTCCGTTGCCAATCTATAGCAAAATTTTTCTTACTTCCTCTAATTCTCCTCGTATATCTTCATTTCTAATTGGATATTCGATCATTACTGGCACATTATTAGATAACTTCTTTAACATTGCCTTCCAATTAATTTGTCCTTTTGACAGTAAAGTTGTAGTAGGCTTATTATTTAGAAACTCTACATTTTTTAAATGAAATACTGTAATAGCTGAACGTAAGATATCAAATGCATTTTCAGGATCTTCATTCTGCCAATACCAATTTCCTAAATCGAAAGTATATCCAATTGGTAATGAATTTTTATTTATAATATCAATAGCACTTATTACACATTTCAAATTTCCATTTTCAGGAGTTTGATCATTTTCTATTGTTACTTTAATCTCAAATTTATAAATAATATCTCTTAATTTTTTTATTTCATCTAAGCTTAAATCTACTAAGTCACCTATGTTGAATTTTATATGAGTTGCCCCCATCAGTTTTGCTTCCTCAAAATAGACATTAATATCTGGATTTAATTTCTTTTCATAAGCTACTTTCTCCGGAACTGAATAATATAATTCCATTCCAAATCCTTTAGCTAATTTACTTATAATCGGAATTTCTTCCGCTAAGTTCTTTAGACATTCTCTTCTTATTTCGGCTATATGAACACCTAACACCTCTATTTGCTCTAATATTTGTTGTTGTTTTATCCCTTTGTCTAATTCATTTTTAAATACTAATAAATTTATACCCAGTTGATTCATAACTATCCCCACTTATTTTTTTATATTTCTTGTTGAGTAATTTAGATGTATTTTAACCGGAATTTCTTCTAAGACAAAATCATCTTTTCTACTTCCATCTATTCTTTCAAATAGTAGCTTAGCTGCTCTTTCTCCCATTTCATATGGGTTCTCATCTATTGATGTAATCCCTGGGCCAATTAAGCGTGCCCATTTCTCCTCAGCAAAACCAAATATACCGATATCTACTCCAATTCTTATATTTAAATCATATAAACATTCTATAAGAACCTTTAAAATTTCATCATTATTTGCAAAGAAACAGATATTCTTATCTTTATTTTTATTTAGAATATTTTCTATACTTTCTTTTATTTCTTTTATATCATTTTTTTTGATAATATTAGTTTCTCCCGACGTATTTGCATTTCTAGATAGAAATTCTTCCATTGCTTTCTTTCTCTCTATTCTTGAACTTATCCCATTTATGTCTTCTGAAAAATATACATAATGATCATAATCATTCTTTAGCAACTCATCTAATATGTTTTTTGTTACCTCTGCATTATTCATTGTCACCGAATCATAAATTAATGGATTTATAAATCTATCCAATAATACTATTGGTTTAAAATTATCACTATCCTTAAACTCTTGTAAATATTTATAGTTATTACCCGTAGTATTAACTAGTAAACCATCAACTTGGCTATCTAACAGGGATTCTATGTTCTCTCTTTCTCTCTCTGCTAGATTGTCAGCATTTGTTACCAGTAGCTGATAATTATTTGCTCTACATACGTCATTTATTCCTTTAATTAGTAATGAAGAAAATGGGTTTCCTATATCTGCAATTGTTACCCCAATTATATTGGAATTTTTAGCTTTTAGTGTTTGAGCTATACGATTTGGTCTATATTTTAATACTTTAATTGCCTCATCTATTTTTTCTTGAGTTTCTTGTGACATAAATTCAAAATTTTTGTTTAGATATCTAGATATTGTTGTCTTAGAGACTCCTACATAAGCAGCAACATCTGCAATTGTTACGTTCTTTTGTTTATCTGTAGAATTTTTCAGCATAACTTATTCCTCCATTCAATACTTTTATTATCAATCTTAACTGTCAAAGATTCAATAATTTATGCTACTATTCTCTATTTTTCTTTAACATATTTATTAATCAACTCAATCAGATTAAATCACTTTAACAATCGTATTCATTACTAGTTTATCGTTTTAGTTTACCGGTTTCTAAAGTGACAATATAATGTTAAGACTTTCACCAAAAAATGTCAAGCCATTACTAACGATCATTTATATAATAATCTGATTAAGTTTATTATTCTAGATATCCTTTACAAAAATTTTAAATAAAAGACTTACCTCTATCTCTTAAATATTAAGTCTAGTTTGTATAAGATTCTTTTTATACTATAAATTCAATAACCTAATGAATTACTAATTTATGAAGCCTCTATTGCATTTTCTATTTTATTCGATACCTTAGAAGTTTTAACCGCAATCATTAGAAATACTGATAACAAAAGTGACCCTGACATAAATATATATGATGCATCTACTGAGCCTGTTATACCATTCAAATATCCTACGACATATGAGCCTACAAATGATCCTAGTGCACCCATACTATTGATTAAGGCACTTGCTCCTCCAGATACATTCTTAGGTAATATTTCTGTAATTATTGCAAAAAACGGACCATAAGGTGCATACATAACCCCTCCTGCAATTACAAGTAAAATATATGATAGCCAAAAGTTTGAAGTTCCAATTAAATATGAACCAAAAAATGCAATTGTACCTATTAATAAGTACACCCAAACAAATGTCTTTCTATTTCCGGTACGATCTGAATAATAAGATGATACTAGCATCAATACTACTGCTAAAGCATATGGTAATGATGATAGCCAACCTGCTGAAACAATACCAATTTGAGGACTTGCCTTTAGTATTGATGGTAGCCACATTACAAAACCGTAAACCCCTATACTCCAGAAGAAATATTGAAATGATAAAATTATTACCTTAGGTGATTTAAATGCTTCTCTATAATTTTTTACTGGCTTTATACCTTTTTGTTCTTCCTCCATCACCATCTCAATATCTTTCTTTTCCTGTTCAGTTAGCCATTTTGCTTCCTTTGGTTTATTATCTGAAAGTTTCAACCAAAAGAATGCCCATAAAATTGGTGGTATTCCTTCAAGTATAAACATCCATCTCCATCCTACAGAATTTACTAGATATCCTGATACAATTGACATCCATAAAACAGTAGCTGGATTACCTAAAATTAGAAATGTATTTGCTCTTGAACGTTCTTTTTTTGTGAACCAATTACTTAAAAAAATCAACATAGCTGGCATAACAGCACTTTCAATTATTCCAAGTATAAATCTAGTGACCATTAAAACTTTTACATTCGTTATTAAACCATTTGAAGCAGCTAATATCCCCCAGAATATTAAACTCCAAAAAACTAATTTTTTAGCACTTTTCTTTTCTGCAAACCATGCTGCTGGTACTTGAAAAAAGAAATATCCTAAGAAAAATAAGGCGGATAGAAGTGATGCTATCGATGCTGTAATATGCAAAGATTCACCCATACCTCCTGCAACACCAAAACTATAATTTGCACGATCCAAGTAAGCCAGGCTATAAGTAATAAATGCTACTGGTATTAATCTTTTCCACCTTTTAGAAGTTAATTGAATACTTGATTTATCCATTTCATATCCTCCCATAATAATCATTTTAATTTCCATATAATTTAATAATTAAAAACAATTTCAGCTTTATTGTGCAATCATTTGTTCAATTTAGAAAATTTATTATTCCTTCAGCGAGTTTATAATAATATCGATTATTTTCTTGCATTCCCCCTACCGTTATTAGGCTATTTCAAATATTCAGATTTAAAACTCAAGTTTAAATTTGAATATTTTCACTTTAGTTTATCGTTTTAGTTAACCGGTTTCTAAACTTAATATAATGTTAACGCTTTCACCAAAAGATGTCAAGTAGTATTTATAAAAACTTAAAATCACTTATACGCATAATTAGGTTGTTGAGTAAACAAAATTTGTAAAAAGTAAATAAGCCATTCCTTTGTGATATAATAATTTCGCTAAAAACCAAATCACATCACACAAGGAATGACTTAAATATGATTATATCACGAAAGATTAAAACTGAAAATGATAATTATAAGATTTTTGAAGCTGTTAAAATTGCATTTGCTAAATTAAATTCTAATAGTAAAAATGCTAAAGGCCGACCACGAAAGTACTCAGATGAGCAAATAGTTGCCTGCATGTTATATGGTGTTAAACATAGTATATTCAGTCTGAGAGAACTTGAATACGAAATAAAAAAAGATTATGTGTTTCAATCTATAATTAATCTTAATGAAATACCTGATTATTCTACCTTTTCGTTAAGAGCTAAGACTTTAGAGAAACATATATATTATGGTATTTATGCTATGTTTGTTGAACTTATTAACCCAGAAACTAGACTATGTGCAATTGATGCTACTGCCTTAAGAAGTTCAAAATACGATAGCGAAGCTAAATCCGGCAAAGGTACACGTCTGGGATATTATAAAGGTTACAAGTTACACTGCATTGCAACAGTTACTGATACTATGATTCCTCTAGTTTTTAGTTTAACAACAGCTAATGTTTACGATAATCAAGTTCAGGATTTACTATATGAAGCTAAAAATTATAATCCATTCTTAATACTTGCTGATGCGGCATATGACTCAGTCGAATGGTTTGAAATTGCTGCAAAACTAGAATTTAATTTATTAGCTGATATAAATATGCGTAAAGCTAAAAGCATTGAGGCGTTCATTGATAAACGATATGAGAATGCTTTATTTTTTGAATCTCCTATCGGAGCGAACCTATATAAAAATAGATTGAAAATAGAGCAATTATTCTCAGTTCTAAAAGGTTTATATAACTTAGAAAATCCAAGGCTCTATGGCAAGCCCGATACGAACGTCATATAAAATGGGTTTTATTAGCCTATTTAATAGATGAATTTAATAAAAAACAGCAGGGAATAAAATCGAGAAAATATCCTTGGAATCTTTGATTCCTAAGAATATTTTCTTAAATAACTATTTGTAAAAATTAGTTATTCAACAACCTAATAATAATTAAACCACTATAGGTCTAGAAGGCTTTATTCCAGAACATAGCGGTTTAACATTCTCCATATAAACTTATTTTTAATATTTTTTGTTCTCTAAATTCAAAGCCTTATAAATAGCTTTAGCAACTCCAGCATTATCATTGGTATCAGTTATATACTTGGCTATTTCTTTTATTTCCGGTACTGCATTTTCCATAGCAACAGATTCAGTAAATTCAGTAAACATTGAGTAATCATTAAAACTATCCCCAATAACCATTACTTCATCTCTTTTTATCCCCATTTTTTCCGCAACTCTTGCTAATATTAATCCCTTTTGTGCATTTTTATTATTTATTTCTATATTTTTAGTAAAAGTTGATGCTATAGCAAGTTCCCCTATTGATTCCAATTTGTTCTTTACCTTTTTAGTTGTTTCTTCATCGTTATAAAACGCAACAAATTTTCCTATCTTAACATTACTATTCAAAAAATCGTTTATATCTTCAACATATTTTAAATTAATAAAATGAGGATGATTTTTAGCCATTTCCATAGCATCTTCAAAAGTTGTTTCTGGGTCAAATACCATAATTCTGTATGCAACTTCAGTTAATGCTTCCTCTCTTGTATTTACACTGTATAATCCATCATTAGTATAAATTTCAGCTATAATTTTTTCCTTTAATATCATATCTATAATTTCTCTTGCTTGCTTACTATCAATGTAGATTCCTTCTAATACCTTTCCATTCTCATCTATGTATTCTCCACCATTTAGAACGACACATTGACATTTTAAATTAGATTCATCAAGTAAGGGTTTAACATCTTCATACATTCTTCCAGTAGAAATTGCAAATTTTACTCCCATTTTCTCAGCCATTTTTATAGCTTCTATATTTTCCTTTGATATCTTATGATTGCTATTAAGCAGTGTTCCATCCATATCAGCTGCAATAAGTTTTATCATCTCTTAATCCCTCCATACTCGTTTATATATTCTACAACATGTATTTACTCAAAATTTTCTTGTAAAATATTTACCTATAATTTCTATTATATACTATAATACAAAAAAAATAAGGCTAAAGATACTTCTTCTCTAGCCTCAAATTCTAAATAGAATTAATTATTAATTTTATTCTCTTCTATCTATTTATATATTTTTTCATTTATTTTATTATAACTAGTGCCATAATTTCTTATAAGCATAAGCCATCTTAAGTAAGATGAATGCTCCCATTATACTTTTTTCTCATGTATATTTCTGAATATTACAATTTATATAGAAATTAAATCTTTAACGCTAAAATTAACATTAAGATCATAATTTTCAGTTATATTCTGATATTTTATTTTAGTTGTTTTTTGTTCTATATCAAAATACCAACCATCTTCGCTTAATTCCCATTCTTTTATATCTAGGAACATAGTAAGCTTCTTATCTCTTAAGTTAACTTGAACTGGAGCTATATCCTTACATATTAAATCTATATTGATTTCTTTAGGCTGCTTATCATATGTGCCTTCTTTTTCAAATACAATTTTAACACTATTCTCCCTCTTCACTGATATTAACGTCTTTAAGCATTCACCATTTTTGTAGTTATTAGTTGTACCATCGTCTTCATATAATACAAAGCTTGATTCCTCTGATGGCTCTATTAGAAGCTTAAGTTTTTCTATTGAATCATTATGAATATTCATTAAGCCTTCAGCCATTGGAATTATTGCTCCACTTCTAAAGAACATAGGAATAGAGTTTAATGAAACTTCAACTTCAACCGTCTGTCCCCCTTCGTATGCCTGTTTTGTATACCAATCAAACCAAACAGCTCCTTCAGGTAAATATACTTTTCTTATTTTTGCACCTTTTTCTAGGACGTTTGCAATCAAAATAGAACTTCCAAGCATAAAATCAAAGCTTTCCTCAAGTAATTTTTTATCATCTTGGAATTCATATATTAAAGGCCTCATAATTGGTGATCCTTCTTTAGATGCTTCAAATAACAATGAATATAAGTATGGTACTAATTTATATCTAAGCTTTATAGCTTCTTTTATATATTTTGTATAAGATGGATACATCCATGGTTCTGTAACAGTATTATCAGTATTGCAAGAATGAATTGAGAACCTTGGTTGGAATATTCCGTTTTGAACCCATCTTACAAATAGCTCTGGCTCAGGTGCTGGTCCAAAAAATCCTCCTATATCACATCCTTGATTTGCAACTCCTGAAAGTCCCATTCCAAGCATTACTGGAATATTGAATTTTAAACTCTTCCAACTTGTATTATTATCTCCAGCCCATGTTTGAGCGTAACGTTGAATTCCTGCAAATCCAGCCCTATTCACTATATATGGTCTTACATTGGGATAAACTTCTGTGACTGTTTCCTTTGCCATAAATGCCATTAAATTTGGCATTATTGGTCTTAAACCACTTATTTCTTTCTTCATACCCTCAAAATGGCAAATTGCTTCTGTATTATTTATTTCATACTCATTATTATCATTCCATATAGATGTAATTCCCAATGAAACTAAGGATTCTTTTAAATGCTTTTTCCACAATTCTCTTCCCTTAGGATTTGTAAAATCTACAAAAGAAGCTTGTCCTCCCCAATATCTATCTGTTTGAGATTTTTCTCCTTCGTCGTCCTTTATATAAGCCCCAGCTTCATCAAATTCTTTGTATAGCGGATTAGAAATTAACATACCTGGTTTTATGTTAGGTGCCACGCAAGCCCCTTTTTCCTTCACTTGGCTTACAAAATCTTCAGGGTTTTTGAATCTATCATAATTCCAATTGAATACATATCTTTTTCCATCTTCCCCTGTAGTATATCCTGATGACATAAAGAAACCATCACAAGGGATTCCTTCTTCTTTACACCTATCTAAAAATCGTAAGATAGCTTTATCTGAATCTTTATCTAATTCTGTGTAATACATAGTTGATCCCATATATCCTAAGGAATACTTTGTAGACATTGCAGTTTTTCCTGTTAAATCAGTATAATTTCTTACCACATCTTTGATTTTAGGTCCATAAATGAAAAATGCATCTAATTCTCCACCATCAGCACAGAAATAACTGTATTTATTCCAATATCCACTTCTCTCACATCCCATATCGAAAGTAGAATCATAAGAATTGTTATAGAATATTCCGCTAGCTATGTTATTTTTATTATTAAATTTTATATAAAAAGGTATATGCTTATATAATGGATCTGTATGTTCTGAATCATAACCTATAGTATCTACATTATGCATTCTCATTCTTCTCTTTTTCTTATTTAAATACCCAGCCTTTTCCCCAAATCCATAAAAATAATCTTCATCATCCATACATGAATAATGATAAAGTCTTCCTAAGCTATCTTTTACATATGATTTTTCTTTTAAATCTGAATGTAATATATTGCCTTGCTTATCTGTAATCTCTACTCCAAAAGGTTCTTTATAAATATTTATATTTATACTTTTTGTAGCTAATAGAATATAATTACCTAAATCTTCATAGCTGCTGCTAATTGCCTCTACTTGCTTTCTTTCATCTTTTAATAACTCGTCCATTTTATCTTTCCAAGCTGTCATAACTAAAGCATATGATGCTTCTTCTTGAAACTCCTCATCAAAAGTACAGCGAACTCTTACTATATCATCATTTAAAAGTATAATTCTATATTTAGCTGCATTGGTAGTTATTTCTAAATAATTATCAATATTCTTTAGACTTATAATTTTATTACTTATCTTCATAATGCTATCTCCTAGTATATTTATTTTATAATTTTTACCTTATTTACAATATAAGCCTCGTCTTATCAACCATTTTAACGAATTGAGAAATTCTTATCTACTTCTCAATAATGCAGTTCACAAAATCTATGACTCCATCTTCAACTTCATCCCTAATATCTAAATAATATTGTATTTCATGACGATATCCTGAATAAACTTTTGTCTTTACCATGTGCCCTGTTTCTGCAAGCCAATTCGACACCGCATAAACACCTTCTCCGTACAGACCAACTGGATCTTTATCTCCTGCAATATTGTAAACTTTAATTGATGTCGGCACTTTCTCTGCCCACTTAACTCCAACAATATCATTCATTAAATTTGCAAAATAATATAGTGAACGTATATTAGGCTGCATTAGAAGATCACTATATATATCTCTTGCATGGTCTGCATTTACATCAGGATCACCACATGCCCAGGTATTTGAAGTAACAGGATTTTCTTCATAACGTTCTGTTTTCCACATCCATCCCATGAGCATCTCTAAGCAAGAAGGATCAACTTCTTCTCCTCTACCTTCATCTATTAAATTTTTAAAAACAGGTATTACTGAACTTGCTGTTGGAATTACTCCTGAAGTTCCACATAAAATCAAGCCATCAATTCCTTCTCCATAAATGGTAGCATAACATCTGGCAATCATTGATCCCATACTATGACCAAACATAAAATAAGGTAAATCAGGATATTCTTCTTGCACAATTTTACGAAGTGAATGTTCATCTTCTACCATTGTCATATAACCCTTATCTCCCCAATCGCTCCAATTGTCCGAAACATAAGCAGTTTTTCCATGTCCCACATGATCATCCGCAGCAACTATAAATCCTGCGTCATTTAATTTTAATATCATGTGCATATATCTACGTGAATGTTCATGATACCCATGTATAAGCTGAATGATTCCTCTTGGTTTACAAAAAGGTGTATAAATCCATGCTTGCACCATATCTCTTTTATTAAATGATTCGAAACTTTTTTCTTGAAATGCCATAAGAAAGCCTCCTTGAATTCTATATATTTTTTCAATTCAATTTCCAAATAATTATTTTCATACACTTCAATAATAGTTATTTCATTACAGATATCCAATTCAAAAATTCAACTCGTAATTGGCATAACTATCTATCATATAATTTTGAGTACATAACTATACTAGAAATAAGTAACATATTGTGTGCAGTGTTTCATTGGAATTTTTCTGGTAATGATTCTTAACTAGAAGTTGTTCCACAATGCTTGTTCAAAACTTGTTTTTGAGGCAAGCATTGTGGGTGCAACTTCTAGTCGTAGAATCATCCATAAAAATTCCTGGAAACCGAAACACAATATGTTACTTGTTTCGGTAAGTCACACAAAGTCTAGTTTACATACTTAATATCTATATTGAAGCATAGGCTCTATTCGTCTCCCATGCCAATTAAATCAAATCTTTCACAAGAAATTATAATTTCAAATTCTTTCTTTGCTGGTTTCTTGCATTTTACTAATACTGTTCTGTCTGATAATTCATAGTACCATCCTTGTTCTGCTTTTTCCCAGGATGATTTGTTTAAGAAACGAGGTATTTGTTCATTGTCTACAGAAACCCAATATGCGCCTTTCTCTTTACTTACTAATTTAATTGTAAGATCAGATATTCCACTTTCATAACTTCCTGTTGTCTTGAAAGAAATTTTCTTACGTGCTCCTCCGCTTACATTCATTTCTGTCTTTTCATATATACCTTTTTCAAAATCATTAGTTACACCATCATCATTGTAGAAATTAAAGCTTCTTTCTGCTTCTCCTCCGATTAAAATGTCTAATGTCTTCATTTTATCAGTAGTAATATGCTTTACTTCTTCGTTTGTTATGAAAATTCCATCGCCTCTTAGGAACATAGGAATACTGTTAAGGGTAACTGGAATTTCTATCACATCTCCGCCTTTATATGCAGACATATTGTTATTCATGTCATACCAAGTACATCCTTCTGGCAAATAAAGTTTTCTTGACTGTGCTCCTTTTTCTAATACATTGGCAACTAGCACCGATGGTCCAAACATAAATGTCATATATTGATCATCATAACAATTAATATCATCTTGGAATTCCATGAATAATGGACGCATTATTGATTTACCAGTAGTATGAGCTTCATACATTAAAGAATATAGATATGGTAACATTCTATAACGCTGACTATATGCATTACGTACAAATTCATTATTTTCTTCATACATCCATGGCTGAGTAACAGTATTATCATTATTGGCTGAATTAATGCAGAATCTTGGCTGGAATATACCATTTTGAATCCATCTTAGTAATAGTTCTCCTTCTGGAGCACCTCCTGCAAAGCCCCCGATATCACAACCTGTATTTGCTACTCCTGATAGCCCCATTCCAACAATAGTTGCTATATTAAATTTTAATGTACGCCAGTCTGTCAAATTATCTCCTGCCCATGTTTGTGCATACCTTTGAATACCTGCAAATCCAGCACGGTTTATAATATATGGACGGCGGTTTGGATAAAGTTCAGCTACAGCTTGCTTTCCAACATAAGCCATTAAATTAGAATGCATTATTTTAAGTTCCGCCATAGTGCCTGGTTTTCCATCAAAATCACATACAGCATTACGATCCTCTATTCCATCATATTCACAGTTATCATTCCAAACAGTTATAGTTCCTTTACTTAAAATATTTTCCTTAAGTAGCTTCTTCCACGTTTCTCTACCAGATGGCTTAGTAAAATCTACAAATCTTCCAACACCGCCCCACCAACGGCCATTATAATCTCCCTTTCCATCTGGATTTTTAATAAATACATCATTTTCTTCAAATTCTTTTTTATAAGGATGCTTAGCTAAAATACCTGGTTTTAAATTTGGTATAACATTAAGGCCCATTTCATTCATTTTTTCCATAAATTCATCTGGATTTGGGAATCTCTTTTTGTTCCAATTGAAAATATATCTTAAATTATCTTCTTCTCCAGAAGAATAACCAGATGCTAATTTGAAGTTGTCTATATACATTTTTTCATCAAAATGCTTTTTAATTACTTCATATATTTCTTTATCACAATCTTTTTCAAGTTCAGCATAATACATTGTAGAAGCTGTATAACCTAAGCTTTGTTTAGGAGGCATTGCCTGCTTTCCTGTAAGTTTTGTGTAATTATCTAAGACTTGTTCAACTTTTGGTCCATTAATAAAGAATAGATCAATGTCTCCTCCATCAGCTTGATAATAACTATAACGCGGCCAGTATCCACTAATTTCATTACCCATATCAAATACTGAATCATACGAATTATGATAGAAAAGTCCAATGGCATGATGATTATTGTTATTTAACTTAATATAAAATGGAATATGTTTATATAAAGGATCACCAAATTCAGGATCATGCCCAATTGCATCTTTAGGCGACATACGCATTCTTCTGCCCATTTTATCTAACTTGCCAGTCTTTTCACCAAATCCGTAAAAATGATCATTTTGTAAATCAACTTCATTATAATGAGAAATTCTTCCTAGTTGATCACATTCAAAAGCTCTATCTGCAAGATCACTATATAACTTTTCTCCATTTAATTTATATATAGAAAAATGTAATGGTGATTTAGCTAGTACTAATTTTAATGTTTTTGTATAAAATATAATTTCTTTTTCATTTTCTTCAAAAGGAATATCTAATGCTTCTATTCTTTCACGTTCTTCTGCAAGCAAAGAATCAAAACGATCTTCCCATGCAGTCGTAACCAATGTATAAGATGCTTCCTCAAACTTTCTATTAAAAGAAGCTCTAACACGTATAATATCATCTGACATAAAAATTATTTTTATATCTGCGGTATCCCCCTTCACTAAATAACCATTCTGTATTCTATTTATAGACATAAATTCCTTTAATAACATGTAACTTCCTCCTAAACTACTAATTTATACTTATTAATTTATCAACAACCTATTAAGGCGTAGATTTCCCGTTTATAAACTTGTTATATAGGTTGTTGAATTATGATTTTTTTCAACAACTGTCAAAACTCAATTATTTAACAACCTATATCTATATAACATTATGAGAGCAGCAAAATAACTTAACTGATACTATTCATTAAATTATCTTGTGTAAGATTCTGTTTCCAAACCTCCTCATATTTGTATCCAGTAAGACTTTCAACAACCTCTTTTGTATTTGAGTCAACATCATCTTTTGAACCACCATTTTTCAAACGTTCAACTTCATCTATTAATATCTGATGAGTTTCTTTATTAAGCTTGAAAGTAAATGCAAGTACTAATGATAATGCAAACAAACCAACACATCCAATAAGTAGAACATATCCAATAATCTGTACTGTTTGAGGAGATTGAACATCTTGACCTTTAACAAATCCTCCTTCTTGTAACACAACACCGATTAAAAATGTAGCAAGGGCTACAGTGCTCTTTCTAGTAAAAGTCATAACTGCTGCAAAAAGCCCCTCTCTTCTTTTCATCGAAACAATCTCATCAACATCAGGAATAAATGGGAACACTGTCCAAGGAGTTAGAACCGCCAATGATCTAAATGCAAAGTAAACTATAGATATTCCAAGTAAAATGGCAGTCTTAGCTGCAGGATCAGCTAAATAAACTCCATAATAAGCTAGTACACTTAATATCATAAATGTATACGTAATCTTATATAATTTAGTAGGTCCAAGCTTTAAAAATAAAATTCCACCTATAATTGTTCCTGGTATGCCAATAATGCTAAATGAAAGCAAATATGCACCAAAAGATGATGAAACCTTTAAATTATAAACACAGAAAAATAAGAATACGGCATTAAATATATCTCCAGCAGTAAAAGATAACAAATAAAGTCCTAAATGTTTCCTAAAACTTTTTAGCTTAAATGTAGATGCATATTCCCCAAGCACTTTTAAGTAATCACTAAAATTTTTCTTTCCTTTAGATTGAGATGCAGCTAATAATTCTTGCTCCATTGCTGGTGTAATTTCTCTTTCCCAAGTAACTTTATATGTTATAAATATACAAATCGCATACAATACTGCAAAAAATAATCCATTATAGAAATATGCATAAGGATTCTTTTGGCCAAAATGTCCAATCAATTGTGCAGGAACAAAAGTCCCTAAGAACTGACCTAAAGAAGAAATAACTAATCTGCAAGTAGAAATTTTAGTTCTATCAGAGTAGTTAGTTGTCATTTCAGTCGGTAGTGTTTCCCATGGAATTAATACCATGGCTGCAACTATCTCGAATAATAAATAGCAACTTAAATAAAACCAGTAATTCATTCCTATTGTCCATATTAATACATAAATTGCCATTAATGGCGCTCCAATTAATAAAAAGAAACGACGTCTCCCAAATATCTTTCCAAGCTTAGTTTTATAAAAATTATCAGATATACTCCCTATAAAAAGACTGGCAATTGCATCTACAAAACGAGCAACCGCAACAATAGATGCCCCTTGTATAGGTGTAAGTCCACAATAAGTTGTATAGAAAAACAATAAGAAAGCTCCAATTATTGTAAAGGCTCCGCCGCCCATTATATCAACTAATCCATATCCAATACATCTAGGTAAAGTAATCTTTTTATCTTTTATAGACATATAATCTACCTCTTTCTTTAATTAATATTTTTAATTACAAGTCTTCTATCTAAATATTGAAATATTCCTTTGCATTGTTGTAGCATATACCTTCAACAACTGTTTTTAGCAATTTAATATTTCCTGGTACTTCACCATTTTCTACCCATTCTCCGATTAAATTGCATGCAATTCTTCTAAAATACTCATGTCTTGTATATGATAAGAAGCTTCTAGAATCCGTTAACATTCCAACAAAACGGCCCAATAATCCAAGATTTGCTAATGCTTTCATTTGTTCAATCATTCCATCTTTATTATCATTAAACCACCAAGCTGCACCGAATTGAATTTTTCCTGGAATTCCCTCACCTTGAAAATTTCCTGTCATAGCTCCAAGAACATAATTATCCTTTGGATTCAGCGTATATAAAATTGTTTTAGGAAGGGAATTCTCCTTATCTACAGAATCTAAAAGTCTAGACAATGGGTACGCTATACTCTCATCATTAATTGAATCAAATCCTGTATTAGGGCCTATTTTTTCGAACATTCTGTTATTATTATTCCTTAGCGCAGCTATATGAAGCTGCATAGCCCATCCAAGTTCATGATAAAGTTTAAATACATGTGTTAATGTATAAGTTTTATACTTCTTTTCTTCATCAATGCTTACTACTTCTCCATTTAAGGCTTTAGCAAATATAGCTGAAGCATCTTCTTTTGATGCTTCTGCATAAACTACTGTACCATCTATGCCATGGTCTGCTATCCTACATCCAATCGAATGAAAAAACCTTACTCTTGAGTCGAATGCATTTAGAAATTCATCATAATTACTTATAGTGATCTCCGATATTTCTTCTAATTTTTTTACCCATGAAACAAAACCATCTAAGTTTATTTCTATTCCTTTATCTGGTCTGAAAGTTGGTAAAACATTTACATTAAAACTCTCGTCTTCCTTAAGCTTAATGTGATATTCTAGAGTATCAGTAGGATCATCAGTTGTACATATAGTTTCAACCTTTGACTTTGTAATTAAATCTCTTGCTCTAAATCCTTCTCCACTCAATAATTCATTTGCTTTTTTCCAAATTGCTGGAGCAGTGTCTTCATCAAGAGGTTCATATATTCCAAAAAACCTTTGAAGTTCTAAGTGAGTCCAATGATAAAGAGGATTTCCTATAGACATAGGTATAGTTTTTGACCAGGCTATGAATTTATCATAATCACTACCATCCCCTGTAATATATTTTTCATCAATACCATTACATCTCATTGCTCTCCATTTGTAGTGATCCCCGTACAACCATGCTTCAGTTATGTTATTAAATTTTTTATTTTCATATATCTCCTTAGGATCAATATGACAATGATAATCGATAATAGGCATATTCTTTGCATAATTATGATATAACTCTATAGCTGTTTTATTAGATAATAAGAAATTTTCATCCATAAATTTCTTCAAATTCATCATCCTACTTTCAAATAAAAGTTTAATATTTGTAAAGTATTGAATGGATTTTCTTTAACGGTACACACTCTACTAATTAGAGTACATTATCGTAATCTTTATATATCCAACACCCTACTATAACGTTTTCTTTTACACTAATCTTTGTAAATTTTCATTACTTAGATTATGTTCCCAACTCTAATATTTCTTTAAATCTTCATAATCTAAGCAAGATTGTTAGTTAGTACAATTTGTGTTATAATGTATTTCTTAATAATTTTCTTAGCATTTTTATCATTCTTTGTTTATATTATTTGGCAGAATATAATAAACTGGAATGATAAAAATGTTATTTTTTACATATCTTAATTTCACCATAAACTATCTGCATTCTAAATACTTTTCTAAAGTTGCTCTAACAGCACCAGTTCCAGAAATCATTTCATTGAAATAACCTTCAATTTTTTCTCCTAATCCTATAAAATAAAGATCTACACCAAAAATTTCTTCATTCATTAGTATTGGTTTTAGAGTATCTCCTAATTGTTCTGTAGTACTTAATTTTATATTAGCTACATATTTCTTTAGTTCGTCTAATAATGGATCTGGACTTAATTCCATTGCATTACCATCATCAGCTATTCCCATTAAATATCTGCACCAACCTGCAATAACAAGTGGAATATATTTAAGGTTTTTAGGATCTAAATCTACTCTATCTCTGTAAGCCTTGATTGTCTCTCCAAATCTTATACCAACCTTTTGAGATGTATCTGATGCAATCCTTTGAGGAGTATCTGGTATATATGGGTTCGGAAGTCTAACTTCTAGTACTTCTTTGATAAAATCTTCAGGCTTTAATATTCCATGATCAACAACAACTGGCATTCCTTCGTCGTACCCAATCTTTTCTACTAGTTTCTTTAGAGTTTGGTCTTTCATTTCGTCTGCAATTAAATTATATCCAAGTAAACATCCAAAGACTGCTAAAGAAGTGTGTAGAGGATTTAAACAAGTACAAACTTTCATTTTTTCAACTCTCTCGACTGTTTCTCTGTTTGTTAAAAATACTCCAGCCTCTTCTAATGCCATTCGTCCATTTGGGAAATCATCTTCTATAACAAGATATTGAGGTCCTTCTGCATTTACAAAAGGTGCAATATAAGTATTCTTATTAGTACATATAATCTCAGTACTGTCAAAGCCGTTTTCTCCTAAAGTATCTTTAACACTTTGAGATGGTCTAGGCGTAATTTTATCTATCATACTCCAAGGGAACGATACCTTTTTATCATCATTGATATATTGTAAAAAGCCTTTATCAACTAATCCATTTTCAGTCCATTTCTTTGCTATTGTTTCCATTGCATCATGAAGCTTTTCACCATTTTTTGAACAATTGTCCATACTTACAAAAGCTATTGGAAGTTGTCCATTCTTATATCTCACATATGCTAAGGAAGTAGCTTTAGCAATAATACTTACAGGATGTTCTAATCCATCTGTTATATCCTCTTTGGATAGATTTTTTACACTATAACCTTTTTCAGTTATCGTAAAACTTGCTATTTGTAATGCTGGATTTGAAAATATATCTTTCAATATATTCCAATCTTCTTCTCTTGAATAGTCACAAGCTAGGCTTTCTCCTATGCTTCCTACAACTTTTTTCTCCAAGCTTCCATCTGGTTTCATAATTACTAACAAACTTAAATCATCATGAGGCGCATAAATTTTATCTATTATTTCATAGTCATATCCTTCTACAGCAACAATACCTCCAGTTACTTTTTTATTGTTTAAAAGTTCTTGTTGCAGCATTGCTATAAATCCTCTAAATATATTTCCTGCTCCAAAGTGCACCCAAGTAGGATTTTCCTTAGTTGAAGCTGACATCTTATCATGATCGAACTTTGGAAGTTCTATTCCAGCATTTTCCCATAACTCTCTGTTTTTAATACTTTCTTTGCTTAGTATTAATTTGGCATTACTCATTCCTATTTTCACCTCTTAAAAACTATTATTAATGGCATTACAAATTTTAATTATCTTTTATATATTAGGATTAATAAATCTAAGCTTTTCTTGCAATATCCAATTTTGTTTATTCCTAAACATTATTTATTTCTTTGTAATGTATCCCAAATTCCCCATAAATACATAATTCCAAGTGCTCTATCATAAAGTCCATAACCTGGTCTACACTGCTCATTCCAGATATGTCTTCCATGATCTGGCCTTACATATCCTGTAAACCCAACTTCGTGATAAGCTTTCACTATATCACATATATCTAATGAGCCATCACAAGTTCTATGAGATGTTTCAATAAAATCACCATTTTCATAAATCTTTACATTTCTAATATGAGCAAAGGCAATTCTGTTTCCAAATTCTCTTATCATTGCTGGCACATCGTTATTAGGATTTGAACCTATAGCACCACTACAAAGAGTAAGGCAGTTATATGGACTATCAACAAGCTGTAATAATCTTGCTAAGTCGTTTCTACTTTTAACTATTCTTGGTAAACCAAATATTGACCAAGGTGGATCATCCGGATGAACTGCCATCTTAATATCATTGATTTCAGCTACAGGAATAATTTGCTCTAAGAAATATTTCAAATTACTCCATAAATCTTCTTCTGTAACATTTTTATATGCTTCAAAAAGTTGTGTCAGATTCTTTAATCTTTCTGGCTCCCAACCTGGCATTGTAAGATCTGGATTTGATGCTATCTTGTTAACCAACTCCATTGGATCTATATCTGTAATCCTTGCTTTTTCATAGAAAAGAGCTGTTGAACCATCTTCTGTTTTTTTATACAAGTCAGTTCTCAACCAATCGAATACCGGCATAAAGTTATAGCAAATTACTTTTACGCCAACCTTGGCTAGTTTCTCTATTGTCTTTTTGTAATTTTCAATATATTTATCTCTAGTTGGAAGTCCTAATTTAATGTCCTCATGAACATTAACACTTTCAACAACATCTAAATTAAATCCATATTTATCAGCTGATTTCTTTACTTCAAGAATTTTTTCCATCGGCCATTCATCACCAGCTGCCATATCATGAAGAGCCCAAACAATCGTTTCTACACCGGGAATCTGTTTAATTTGATCAAGTGTTACGGTATCGTTACCATCACCATACCATCTGAAACCCATTTTCATAATAATATACCTCCTGTCATTTTATCTAATTTGGTTTTACCGTATAGTTTTTTTGCCAGCATATAAAGAGTTTAAATTGAATGCTCTATATAGGCCTCACCTCCCTAAATTCAAAATTCGTTTTAATATCAGATGGTTTTATATCATAGCATCTAATATTTAAGTGTGTTATATAATCCTAATCTTTGAAATAATTGGGATAACTTTCTCTTACTTGTGTTTTATCAAAGATGACCATATTTAAATGCTTCTTCATGAATTCTTCTGCCATCTCTGGATTTTTATTTTTTATAGCATTAAATATTTCTTTATGCTGCAGATAGATATTATCCCAACTAGAATTAACTGTTAATCTTAATACACGAATTCTTTGAAATTCGGTACTTCCATCATTAATACTATTCCATATCCTCTTTTTGCTACATCCTTCAAAAATTATCTTGTGAAATTCCTCGTCCGTATTAAATAATTTTTTATAGTCTTTATTTTCTATATACATTTTTTGAAACTTTAAATTCATTTCCAAAGCTAATATATTTTCCTCTGAAAATTCCATGCACGCTTCTTTTACTACAGCTCTTTCTAAATGCTCACGTAAAAATCTTTCTTCTTCAACAGCAGATAAGTCAATTAATGAAACAACTGTGCCTTTTTGAGGATAAATTTGTACTAAGCCTTCTTGAGCTAAACGGACAAGAGCTTCTCTGACTGGAGTTCTGCTTACTCTATATTTTTCTGAAAGTTCTTTTTCAGAAATGCTTGTACCAGGCTCAAGATATAGATTTATAATTTCTTCTCTGAGATTATGATATATAGCTTTACTTGTAGAATTCTTGCTTATTTTAAAAGTCATACTTATATTCTCCCCCATTGGCGTGTTTTACCATACTTGTATGGTAACTATGAGTATAGTCTTGCTGTCTAAGAATCGTTTACAAAGACTTGTATAGTAAATCTTTTCACTTGCTTTTCCCTAATTGCTATGATTAAATTATAGCTATACAACTGTATAAAAAATATGTTTTAATTGCTTCAAAACTTGCAAAAATTGCTATAGTAAAATATAATGAACCTCAGTTTTATTAAAAATTACTTATATAAATAATCTCTTTCGTAATTTAAAACGTTTAATTGTTTAATAATTCAGTAACTTTATCGCAATTTATACAATTCGTTGAAGAGGTGATATCAATGAAAAGAAAAATACATGAGTTTTTTACACGCAAACATATGCTTTCTAGTGACTACGAAATCTTTCACTTCTTAAATACTGATGTGCCATTTCAATACCTACACAATCATGACTTTTATGAGTTTTATCTATACCTTTCTGGAGATGTTACATATTTGATAGAAGGTAAGTCATACAATCTAAAGTCAGGTGACATGGTATTAATCAATACAAGAGAACTACACCGAGCTGTTATTAATAGTATGAAAGTTCCTTATGAGCGTATTGTACTCTGGATCAACAAATCTTTTCTACGTGAACTGTCAACGCCAGAAACGGATCTTACCCAGTGCTTTGAAAACGTAGAGAAAACAAATGTTATAAGAGCTGATTTTCAAATTCAGCAAAATGTAAGGGCTCAAC
The DNA here is from genome assembly GCF_036699995.1 of Clostridium beijerinckii. Taxonomy (NCBI): domain Bacteria; kingdom Bacillati; phylum Bacillota; class Clostridia; order Eubacteriales; family Clostridiaceae; genus Clostridium; species Clostridium beijerinckii. Next base: position 4,974,886 of record NZ_CP144906.1, read on the forward strand.
TTAGCAAACTACTTGAACTCGAAAACTACAAAGGTTTAGGCAAAGACTTATTATATAAAGCCTATATTATAGAACTTGTCATACAGTTAAATAATCTTGTTTTAAGTCATAAATCTGATTTTGACATTGATGTAACTAAGAGTAGCTTAATTGATGGAATAGTTGAATATATTAATAATCATATTAATGAAGAACTTACAATTAATGAGCTTTCTAAAGAATTTTATCTTAGTAAATTCCATTTGTCTAGAGAATTCAAAAAGTATACTGGTACTACAATCCATAGGTATATCGTACAAAAAAAATTAATACAAGCTAAAGAATTAATTCTTAAAAATCATCCCATAAATAGTGTTTACAAACAATCTGGATTTGGTGATTACTCAAATTTTTTTAGAGCCTTTAAGAATGAATACAACATTTCCCCTAAACAATTCTATGAACTTATGGTTGAATCTAATTTGAAGAAATAATAAATATTAGTAGTTCTATAATATTTAGTTTTATAATGAATATTTAAATAGCTTTTTCTATTTAAAAAGAGAAATAACATATTTAAATTCATGTGATATATCTTTTTCACTAACAAAACTGTGCTAAAATTTATGTAATTACAAAATAACTAGACAAGGCATATAATATATAGAACTAATTGCAACATATGTACATCAACGAAATACTTTAAGGATTTCACTTAATTTTTTAATTAATAAATTTTAAATGCACGAGATACAAAATCATTATTAATAATTTATTACAAGAATAGCATATGTAAGTACTATTCTTGTAATTTTTTATGTAGATATATATAATTTATTTAAATGTATACCAAAACTTGTTAAAATAAAAAATCCGCAAATAATTAGAATAGGCTTTTTTGAGGTGAAAATATGAAAGCAAATGTAGAAATAGTTCTTGGATTTCTTGGCTCTGGAAAAACGAGTTTTATAAATTCTATGCTAAAAAGAAAAGAATTACAAGATGAAGCTATCGTTGTTATCCAAGATGAATTTGGAGACTGTCAAATACAGGATGACTTGAATAATAAAAATTCAATTGTAGTAATTAATGTTGATAAGAATAAAGAAATTGATGAAAATTATATAACCGAAATCGTAAGTAAACATGCTCCAAATAGAATTTTTATGGAAATTAATGGTATAAAGGATTCTACTAAAATAATTAATATATTTAATACAAAAAAGATAAAGAGTATATGTAGAATTGATAACATAATAAATACTATTGATGCAACAAGCTTTAATATGTATTTCAGAAATATGAAAAGTATTATTAGCACTCATATTTTTAATAGTGAAACTATAATTTTGAACAATGTTGACGAGTTAGATAAAAAGGGACTTTTAAGCATACAAAAAGAAATTGAAAATATTAATGAAACTGCTGATATACTAAGGCATGTATACATAATAGATGATGAAATATCAAATAGAAAAGAGTATGTGAAAACTAAAAGGTATTGTTTTTCATTCTTTAATACTTTTTTATATTCATGTTTTGTGCTATTTTTACTCATTTTTTTGATTACCATGTCCACATTAAATATTAAGATATCCAGTGCGCATTTAGATAGATTTAAAAAATTTTATGATGTATTTATAAGTATATTAATTCAAGGTTTTCCCTTCATTCTTATTGGGAGCTTTGTATCTTCAATAATTCAAATTTGTATATCAAGAGATACATTTATTAAACTATTTTCAAAAAATAGTTTTTTATCTTGTGTAATTGCAGCTTTTTCAGGTTTATTATTTCCAATATGTGATTGTGGGACAATCCCTGTGGTTAAAGGACTTATGAAAAAGAATGTTCCTATAGCAGCAGGAATTACTTTTATGCTTGCAGCGCCAATTGTAAATCCAATAGCAATTATTGCAACTCTCTATGCTTTTCCAGGTATGGTATCTGTCGTAATTTACAGGTTAGCTGCTGGAATATTAATCTCTGTTTTAGTAGGTTTAATTATGCAGTTTACTACTAAGAATGATGAAGAAATTTTAAAAAATAATTCTGATATAGATGCATGTGATTGCGGTTTTTGTGATGGTAAACAGGATTATTCAAAAAATAAGCTACAAAAAGTCAATGCAATATTCGTTCATGCAGGAGATGAATTTTTTAATATAGGTAAATATATGATTATTGGAACTTTTTTATCTAGTATTTTTCAAAGTATGGCATTTATAGGTAGCAATACTTACATTTCTAATGATAGTAGAGTTTCTCTTCTGGTAATGATTTTATTATCTTTTTTACTTTCAGTTTGTTCAACTTCAGATGCATTTGTTGCCAAAGGTTTTTTAAGATCCTTTCCAATAAGCTCTATACTTGGATTTTTAGTAGTTGGACCCATGTTAGATGTAAAAAATACACTGATGCTTTTTGGAAGCTTTAAAAAGAAATTTGTATTAAAATTAATATTTACTATTATTTTAGTATCATTTAGCATTTTGATTAACTGCAAATTAACTTGATAGTATTGAAAAATAGATTAATACATCATCATATATTCTATAGATATTATAGAAAAATTTAATTGAAAGAGGTCGCATATGAAAAGAATTAGCTCAGATATAATTATTAAAATACTGATATTGCTATGCTTTGGAATATTTTATTTTAAGATAATTAGGAATAATGGAATAATAATGTATGTACATCCAAGAATTATTCCTTTTGCTATTTTGGGAATGCTAGCAATGTTTGCAATTGCGGTATTTCTAATTACAGACAGTCGTCGCACCAAAAAGAAGAGTATCAAGTTAAGGAATTATGTAGTCTTCATCATTCCCTTAGTTATGGTATTTTTCATGCAAAGTACTGGTGCTAATTCTTCAATAAAAAATGATGATATAGGTGCAAATTTTAGCGGATCATTAAGCACCAATTTAACTTATGACAATTCTAAGCCTAATCCCTCAGACCAAAAGATCAACAATGTTGAACAGGGTAAATATGATGATGATTTACATATTAAAGATAATGTTATAGAAGTAGATATCAACAATTTTCTGCACTCCTTTGATGAACTCACAGAGAACGCAAATAACTATGATGGACAAGAAATAGAAATAACAGGATTTGTTTATAAAGACACAACCCTTAACGATAATGAATTCATAGTGGGTAGATTTGTAATGGCGTGCTGTGCCGCTGATTTACAAGTTGTAGGAATTAAATGTGATAGTAATAATCAAGAAATCTACAGTAAGGATACATGGGTAAAAATAAGGGGCAAACTTAAAACTGAAACAGTTAAGTATGCAGTGAACCCAGTTATAGTAGTCGAACATATAGAAAAAGATCCTAATCCAAAAACTGAATACTTATATCCATTTTAAAAATCATTAACTATCTAAATTCAATATGTCATAAACCTTACTATTAATTGGAGTATAAAAAATTATCTTTATATAAAAAAATAAACTATGCCACTTTCATTTAGTGTTTTATTAGCATAAAGAGCTATATAAACATTAAATGAAAATTAGCATAGTCATATAAGGCATAATCCCCAAAACAACAAGTCCAGTTGCCTAATAATTATTTTATAATTTTAAATTCATATCCTTGTCCCTTTAAATATTCTATAACTTCTGGCAAGGCTTTTCCTGTTTCTTCTTTTCCGTACGTATCATGCATTAATATTATTGCTTTTTCCCTGTTTGCCACAGTTTTTATAACTTCTTGTTTTAACTGTTCTGCTTTTTTAGGAGCACCTTCTGCATCTCCAGATAACGAATTCCAATCAATTTGATGATAGTCCTTGTCATGCAATGCTTTGTCCATAGCTTCTGCTCCTGACGGATCTTTCTTATCCCAAGTCATTTGTCCCCCTGGGAATCTAACAGCTCTTGCCACAAAATCTTGTCCTAAAATATTTTTCAAAGATTGATTTGTTTTCTCAAAATCGGACATACAATTCTCTAAATTTATTTTTCCATTTGGATATAAGTAGTTGTAATCATGCGAATAAGTATGATTACCTATTGCATTACCTTCATCAAATTCCCTTTTTACTAAATCTTTGCTTGCCTGATCTTTATCTATATATTTTCCTATAAGGAAGAAGGTTGCATGTACATCTTCTTTCTTAAGAATATCTAATATCTGTGGAGTAACTGTTTCTGATGGTCCATCATCAAAAGTCAAATAAACAACTTTCTTACCATCAGCTCCATCAGGCCTTTGCCCTTTCATTTGTTGATTTAAATATTTTTCTACAAATGCTGAGTTTTCTACTTCCGAATTACTTTCTGATTTAAGTGCGTCACTATCTGTTTCGCTTTTACTCTGATTATCACTTGATTCAGATTTTGCATTCTGGTTATCATCAAGCGCTTGTACAGTTTTTGTATTATTTGAAAATTTTTGCATTACTATATTTCCTAATGTTATAACCAATATGGAAATAATAATAACTAGAATAGTGATCTTTGCTACTTTAATGTTTTTATTTGGGTTATTTCTATTGTTATACTTCATTTTTCATCCCTCTTATGTCTTATCTATGTGTGTCTTAATAATTTTTTATTAGATAGCAGCATATTAAGTATATGTTGCAATTGAATTCTATAATTTACCTTAATTAAATATTCGTCTTATTAGAACTTTTAAGGTTAAGTATACTATTGCAACATATATACTGAGTATTTGTAGCTAATTATTTGAAAACTCCTTGTGTAAATTCATCTAAATCAACATCATGGTTTATTCCATTAACAAATCCTGTCTCACTGTATTGATGTCCAACTCTTGAAAACCATATTTTATTTGTTGGCAGATTTTGAAATGGAGTGTTATTATAATTTGCTTCCCATAAAGGATAGTTAGATAATCTGCCGTCTAGATTGCTAATGAAGCTGCTATATGTGTATATACCTATATCCATATTACTTACTTTCTTGAATTCGGCTATAAATCTTAAAGCATAATCCATAATGTCAAATCCTGTAGCTTCTATATCTAACATTGGCTTCAAATCGTTTCTTTTATCCTTTATGCTATTATAAAAATTATCAGCTTGAGTTTCCGGAGCACTTGTCCCAACTAAGAAGTGATAGAAACCAACCTTTAATCCAGCTGATGAAGCCCCATTATAATTAGCCTGTAAATACGGATCTATAAAAGTTGTTCCTTCAGTTGCTTTTATATACACTAATTGAACTCCACTTGATTTTACTGAATTAAAATCTATGTACCCATCATAATTACTAATATCTATACCATAATATTTGCTTAAAGTGTTCCCACTACTGCTTGAACCGGAAGAACTTTGCCCTGGAGTGCTTCCACTACTACTTGATCCAGTAGAACTTTGATTTGACGCACTTCCGCTGCCACTTGGTCCAGAAGTATTTTGGCTTGAATCTTCATACCTCTTACCATCAGATCCAATCTTATATCCATCTTTAGTAGTGTTAGTAAGCATTTTTCCTGTGTCTTTGTCTAAGTAATACCACGCTCCATTAAGATAAGCCCATCCTGTTGCCATGCTTCCATCATTATTAAAGTAATACCAGTTATTGTTTATAGTAATCCATCCAGTTTCCATATCTCCGCTATCAGTAAATTTGTATGTTGTACCGTCTATCTTATTAATACCAGTTACCATACTTCCATCATTCTTTAAATAGTACCATTTATTATTATTCTTGATCCATCCAATATGAATTTTTCCCCCTTTATCGAAGTAATACCATTTATCATTTATTTTACTCCATCCACTATTGGTTGCCATTACTCCTGAATCTTTGAAATAGTACAAATTTGAGCCATCATCTCGGATTCCAGTTGCCATAGCACCTGAATCAGTTAAGAAATACCAATTACCTTTATCTTTTACCCACCCAGTTTTCATTTTACCGTCATCTTCATTTAAATAGTACCAATTATTATCTGGTTTAATCCATCCAATCGCTTTTGTATTATCCGACTTATAATAATACCAAACTCCATTCTCATTCTTCCAACCAATATTGGAGGTTATATTAGTATCACTAGTTGCAGCTTGTACATTTAATCCTGGAATTAAAATTAGTACAATTAATACAGATAATATTGTTAGTCTCTTTTTAATATTCAAAACAACCTGTCACTCCCTTTTTTATTTTTTAGCTAAAATATGATTAAATTGAATACGAAATTAATTTTATGTTTCTATAAGATTTTTTCCATCTATAGCAATGCTTTCATCCTTGTAATATTGCATTACTCTCTCAACATAATCCTGAACCCCTTGCGACATCTTACATAAATCATCATCTGATAAAACTCCATCTTTTTTTACATTTTGTGGTCCAGCATTATAAGCTGCTATTGCTATTTTTACATCACCATTAAATTGGTTTAGATATTCTTTTAGTAATTTTGACCCTCCATCGATATTTTGCTCTATATCATATCCGTCAGTCATTCCAAGATATGAATAATTCTGAGGCATAATCTGCATCAATCCAGTTGCGCCTGAGCTTGACGTTGCTTTTGGATCAAAATCTGACTCTGCTTTAATTATAGCTAGTATCAATTTTGAATCTAGTCCATATTTATTTGCCGAATCATTTACTGAGTTATATATTTTTTTCATAGTATCACCTGACCCCTTCGAGCTAGTGCTTAAAGGAATTTGATTAAACGTCTTATACCTTTTTCCATCCGACCCAATCTTATATCCATCTATGGTAGTATCCGTTAGCATTTTTCCTGAAGTAGGATCTAAATAGTAATAATCGCTTCCATTTGATGTAACCCATCCTGTCGCCATTGATCCATTATCATTTAGGTAATACCATGCTCCATCAAGATTTATCCACCCTGTCGCAACACTTCCATCAGTATTGAAATAATACCAGTTATTGTTCACATTAACCCATCCAGTTTCCATCTCACCAGTATCGCTAAACACATATGTTATATTTCCTATTTTATCAGTACCAGTTACCATACTTCCATCATCGTTTGAGTAATACCACTTATCATTATTCTCAATCCATCCAGTATGTATCTTCCCATCTTTATCAAAATAGTACCATTTATCATTTATCTTAGTCCATCCAATATTTGTAGCCATAACCCCTGAATCTTTGAAATAATACAAATTAGAATTATCCTGCTGAATTCCAGTTGCCCTAGCACCCGAATCAGTCAAAAGATACCAATCGCCATCTAACTTTTTCCATCCTTTTACCATAGCCCCATTATCATCCATATAGTACCAGTTTCCTTTATCCTCTAACCATCCAGTTGTCATTTTACCACTATCTTCATCTAAATGATACCAATTATTATCCGGTTTAATCCATCCAATTGCTTTTGTGTTGTCAGACTTATAATAATACCAAGATCCATTTTCGTTTTTCCAACCAATGCTTGATGTTATATTTGTATCAGTAACATCTGCTTGTACATTTAATGTTGGAATGAAGCTTAGTGCAATTAATGCTGATAAAACTGTAAGTACTTTTTTAATATTCAAAGTAATCCATCACTTCCTTTTAACTGATTCTTAATAAAAAATGTTATTTGACTAAATAACTAATACTGATTTTAAAAAGTTAAATTTCATATTAAAATTTATCATTAAAAATCAGTATTAATTATGTATTTTATAATTTATTAATGTTATTTATTATTTTTAAAATAATTTTTTTCAATGATGGCTTCCGAAACTTTGAATTCATCTTTTAGATGCTTTACTTCTTTTTCATCTTTTGGATTTCCTACAATTTGACCTTCATTTAAAATTGTAGCATCTCTATTCGTATTTACTAATACTCTTCCTATTGAATTATTCTCAAATTCACTTCTATCCTCGCCAAGCAAGTATAATATTGTCGGTTTAAAATCTGTTTGCCCACCAGCTGTTGATATGACTTCTGATTTTGAGTTCTTTGAGTAAATAATATAAGGAATTTTTCTTTGATTATCCTTCCACCAATCTCCTTCTAAAGGTGCATTTTCTATATCTTGTTCATAAAACTTATGAACACCACAATGATCACCGTAAATCATAACTACCGTATTATCCAATAAACCTTCCTTATCTAATTCTGCTATAAACTTTCCGATAGCCTCATCGGTATATCTTACAGATTGAAAATATTTTCCTAACATATTATCATCAAGTTCCTTAGGTAGATTCAAATATTTTTTATCTTCTGGCATCTCAAAAGGGCCATGACTTGTCAACGTAGTCATAAATGCATAATAAGGTTGTTTTTCATCTTGTAACTTTTGAGCTACTTGCTTTAAATATGATTCATCTGAAAGTCCCAAACCTATAATTTCATCTTGATTAAACTTTCCTACATCTAATATTTTATCAGCCCCATAACTTTTATGCATTTCTGTCCAATTCCAATTCCCAGGTGGTTCTGCATGGGTAGAAACTGTAGAATATCCTTTACCTTCTAAAATATTTTGGAGTGTATTATATTGACTCCAAGGATAAGAATATACTGTAGTGCCTTCTCTTATAGGAAGTACTGATGCATTAACCATCAAATCACAATCTGAACTTGTTCCAGAATTATTTTGTTCGCGTATATTATTAAAATACAAGCTATTTGATAATAGCTTATTTAAATTTGGTGTTATTTCTTGTCCATACACTTTTTCATTAATTACAAAGTTCTCCAAAGACTCTACCTGTAGTGCAATTACATTTTTCCCTTTAAACATTCCCTTGTAACTATTGTCAGGTAAATCTTCCTTATTAGCGCTAAACCAATTTTCTATTTCTTTCTTGTCTTCTTCTGTTAAAGTCTTATTTTTATTTTTATAGAACTGAATATCAAAACCATGATATCCAAGTGGGCTCATATCTCCAAAAGTCTGAAATGGCGCCCAAGACAATCTAAATACATTTTTCCCTTGATCCATTTGCTTGACATCTACTGTGTAATAACCAAGCCATATAACAAGTGCACTTGCGATAAATACATACAAGGTCTTTGCTATCCTAAAATATGCTTGACTTTCATTCGCTTCTTTAACTTTAATAAACTTATGTATTAAGAAGAGCATTACAAAGTCAATGATAAATACTAAATCCACTATTCTAAAATTAAATAAACTTTTGCCTTCCGGATTAAATATCTCAGTATGCATTAAATGTCTTATAGATAAAAAGGTTTCATTTGAACGATAATACCAGATATCTGCAACAAAAAGAATTGTCACTAAAATATCTATTATTAAGGCAGCACCAAGCCTCCCCCTTTCTTTAAAAAGAAATATTGGACTGCATACTAATACTATTATTGCTATATGCACCCAAAGTACTGGACTATCAAAATAAGCACTTCCTAAACTTATACTTGATGAATCTTGTGTCCTTAGCATAGATAATAGCAATGTTGATTTAGCTTGTAACATTGCTACCATAAATATAAATAACCAATTTCTTCGAACTAAATTTTTCATTCTTTCTTTTGTTTCCATTTTCATTCTCCATTAATATCCATTTTTCTTCCTACATTATAACTCAAACTTTATCTTTTACCAATATAATTTTATTAAAAGATAATTACAATATTTTAATGTTAATATGAATCTTACTTAAATTATAAATCATTATTACTAATTATCATAAGTTTAAAATTACTTATTATTATTAAATATTTTATAATTTCCTTAATTTATCGACGCTTAAGAGCTTAATTAATCAAAGTTTATCTTAAAATATCAAGTAATGCGATTAAATAGCTTTATAATTAATAAATTACACTAGAACCTATATAATATCAACCCGGAATCATTTACATATTAAGATAAAAAAAGGATAAAAGCTACTTGTGCAAATTCCTGATTTACATCAAAATTGCATACTTTTATCCAAAATAAAACTTATAATTTAAATAAACTACATTAATATATCAAACATATCCCTTCTTTTTTCATATTCCTAATACTCCACAATTAAAATTTCTCCATTAATATGTTTTATATAAAAAAATTGAGTATAATACTTTTATTAAGTGTTTCATTAGAAATCACAATAAAAGTATTATACTCATTTCAGTAAGTTTTATATTTAAATATAGTTTATATTAAAGTTCTTCTCCATTACTTTCTATTACTTTCTTATACCAATAAAAACTCTTTTTTCTTGATCTACTTAAGTCTCCATTTCCATCATTATCTTTATTAACATAAATAAATCCATATCTTTTTTTCATTTCTCCAGTTGATGCACTAACTAAATCAATACATCCCCAAGGAGTATATCCTATTAATTCTACTCCATCATTAACTGCTTCTTTCATCTCTTCAATATGTGCTTTTAAATAGTCAATTCTATATCCATCATTAATCGATCCATCTTCTTCAACTTTATCCACAGCACCTAAACCATTTTCCACAACCATTAAAGGAATTTGATATCTATTATAAATATTATTTAATGTCCATCTTAATCCTTTAGGGTCAATTTGCCATCCCCAATCACTTGCTTTAAGATATGGATTCTTTACACCTCCAAGTATATTTCCAGATGTTCTTTCTAATTCTGGATCTGTGCTTGAACAGTTTGACATATAATAACTAAATGTATAGAAATCTACACAACCTTCCTTTAGAATTTGCTCATCATTTTCTTCCATCTTTATTTCTATATTATTCTCTCTAAAAAATCTCTTTGCAAAACCAGGATAAGCTCCTCTTACTTGAACATCAGAACATAAAAAATTATTCAAATTATCTCTTTCCTGAGCTAAAAGTACATCTTCCGGATTACATGTATAAGGATATGTTGTCATATATGCAATCATACATCCTACCTTGAAATCTGTATTAATTTGGTGTGCCAGTTTAACAGCTTTTGCGCTTGCAATGAATTGGTGATGAAGAGCTTGAAATCTTATTTGTCTACTATCATCAATCTCTTTATTAAATTCAAGTTCACCACCTTTATCCAATAAAATTCCACCACCCATAAATGTACCAAATGGCATTGTTAAACAATTTATTTCGTTGAATGTGAGCCAATATTTTACGACATCCTTATATCTGTTAAATATTGTGTTGCAATATCTAACATAACAATCAATAACTTCTCTACTTGCCCACCCATTATACTTTTTAGTTAAACCAAAAGGTGTTTCATAGTGAGATATTGTAACTAATGGCTCAATGTTGTATTTTTTTAATTCTGCAAAAACATCATCATAGAATTTTAATCCTTCTTCATTTGGTTCTAACTCATCACCATTCGGAAAAATTCTAGTCCAATTTATTGACATTCTAAAGGTCTTAAACCCCATCTCAGCAAACAATTTAATGTCTTCTTTATAGTGATGATAAAAATCTATAGCTTCATGACTTGGATAATACGTTCCTTCTTCTAATTCTGGAGTTATTCTTCTTGGTGTAGTATGTGTACCACCTGTCATAACGTCTGATGTGCTAAGGCCTTTTCCACCCTCTCTATATCCACCTTCAAATTGGTTTGCAGCGGTTGCTCCTCCCCATAAGAAATCCTTTGGCAATCCTTGAAATTTATTATTTAACATTTTATCCCCACTTTCTTCAGTTTACAGTTAACTGTATAAGTTTATTTGTACAATGATCCGTATTGCAGGAAAGTTCCGTATTGTGGCAAAGCCACTCTTTTCAGATGTGCATAGCTGCTCTTTTTATAGGTGTAAAATTTTATAAACAGCTTTAGCCACTCCAGAATTATAATTTGCATCTGTTATATATTTTGCTATTTCTTTTATCTCAGGGATTGCATTTTCCATAGCAAAAGATATAGGAAATTCAGTAAACATTGAATAGTCGTTAAACCCATCTCCAATTACAACAACATCCTCTTTTTTTACTCTCTTTTTATCTGAAATCTTAGCTAATATAATTCCTTTTTGAGCTTCTATATGATTTATTTCTAGATTAATTGTAATACTTGATGCAATTGCAAGCCCCTCTATGGTTTTAAGCTCTTCCTTTAATTCAAAAAGCTTATCTTCACATTCACCATAAGACTCAATTTTTCCTATTTTAATATCTCTACTTAAAAATTCATCTATATTATCAATATACTTTAAAATTACAAAATGCTGTTCTTCTTTTGCCATCTTAAGGATTTCTTCATTATTTGTAACTTCTGGATGAAAATATTTGACCCTAAGTACACTTCCTTTTAAAGATTCTTCTTTAGTATTAGTAGTATATAATCCTTTATCCGTGTATATCTCAACATTAAGACCATCTCTTTTTATTATCTCTAAAATGTCCTTAAGCTTACTTTTGTCCATATAAATTCCTTCTAATATATTTCCGTCTTTATCTCTATATTCTGCACCATTTAATACTATACATTCACACTTTAAATTATATCTATCAAGAAATGGCTTAATATCTTCATACATTCTTCCACTAGCAAATACGAACTTTACTCCCATTTCTTCTGCTTTGCTTATAGCCTTTAAATTTTCTTCAGGTATATCATTATTTTTTCCAAGTAATGTTCCATCCATATCTGATACAATAAATTTTATCATATTTTTCTACTCCCTAATAATAACAATCTATTGCTTCATGACTTGGATAATACGTTCCGCCTTCTAATTCTAGATATCCACCTTCAAATTGGTTTGCAGCTATTGCTCCTCCATATAAGAAATCATTTAGCAATCCTTGAAATTTATTATTAAACATTCTTTGTTCTTCTGATTTTGCAAAGTTTACTACTTATTTTTCTCTAGTTTTTCTATTCTTTCAGCAAATTGTGGTAAGTGTTTTTTATGTGCAAGTAACATTTCATCTAATAAATTTTTAGCAATTTGTCCACTTGGAACTAATGGATTTATTGTAAATGCATGAAGAGCTTTGTTGTAGTTCCCTGTAACTGCTGCTGAAATTGTTGTTTCTTCCATTCCCTTCATTATTTGAACCATACCTCTTGGCGCTGGGTCAAACTTTCCAAAATTAATCGGTTCTGGTCCATGAGACGTGATTGTACTTGAAACTTCTACTATAGAGTCATATGGAAGATCCTCTAATGCGCCATTATTCTTTGTGCTAACTACCATAGTTGTTCTCTTGTCATTGTAGATTGAAGCAATTAATTCACAGGCAGCATCGCTGTAGTGAGTTCCACCTCTCTTAGTCAATTGTTCTGGTTTATAGTCAAGCTTTGGATCTTTATATAATTCAAACAATTCTGCCTCTGTCCTTTTTACAACCTCTGCTCTAGTTTCACCTTTTGAGTAACTTTCAAGTTCTTCCATCAACATATCATCTGTAATATAGTAATATCTATGATACGGACAAGGTAATATTCCCAAGTCTTTAATCTGCTCATAGTTAAACTTGATATCTTTAATGTTGGCAACTCCTGCATCTTTCTTTTCTTCTGCTAATAATGGATTGTACAATTTTTCAATTACTTCTGCAGTTTTTTCATTACCTTCCTTATCCCATACTCTATGCCAATGGAAATGATTTAATCCAGCAAACTTAAAGAATAATTCACTTGAAGGAACTCCAAGCATCTTTGCATCATCTTCTATACAGTTGATTGGAACATTGCATAGTCCAACAGTTCTGTCCCATCCGCCATATTTTATAGCTGCTTCAGTCACCATTCCTGATGGATTTGTGAAGTTAACAAGCCATGCATTAGGGCATAACTCTCTCATATCGTCTATTATGTCTAATATTACTGGAATTGTTCTAAATGCTTTAAACATACCACCAGCACCGTTAGTCTCTTGTCCAATTATTCCATGGCTTAAAGGAATTCTTTCATCCTTTATTCTTGCATCTAAAAGTCCTACTCTAAATTGAGTTGACACAAAATCCGCATCCTTAAGGGCCTCTCTCCTATCTAAAGTTAAATTAACTTTCCAATCCAATCCTGCTGCCTTAACCATTCTTTGAGCCATTGCTCCAACTATTTCTAACTTCTCTTTTCCATCTTCAATATCTACAAGCCATATTTCTTTAATAGGCAGTTCATCTTTCCTTTTTATAAACCCTTCAATTAATTCAGGAGTGTAACTTGATCCTCCACCAATAGTAACTATTTTGATTTTTTCTTTTTTCATTACTTATTTCCTCCCTTAATCTCGCCTCAGGCAAATTTTAAATTTAGGATATTTTCCTAATCTGAAAATTCCTTGGATATAAAATACAAGAGCTACCTTTTTATAAAATACATATAAGTAATCCTTTACCTAAAAGATATCACACCCAAAAATAAAATACCTTATTTTTTCGGATTTAGTGACACATGCTACTATTTAGTTATTTGTTTTTTTATAAAACAGTTTGTTTCATAATATAGCTAGTCTAACTACTTACTAGGAATCAATAAGCAAAATAATGGGAATATTATACCTAAACAAATTTCAGTAATATTTAATATAAAACATAAAATTAATAGATAATAAGAGTTATAATGAATTTATTCTCACCATGAATTCTTTTCCAAAGGAAACTGATTTGAATCGAATTTTTAATAGATTACTATATCTTCCATACTTTAATCAATCTTAAAATAATTATAAAAAGAAGGTGTACTATGGCAAAGCAAATATTGTTATTAGATAATGTTCATAAATCTATAAAAAATAAAGAAATAGTTAAAGGCATTACCTTTTCAATTAATGAAGGTGAGGTTTTGGGTTTTCTTGGTCCAAATGGTGCTGGAAAGTCTACCACTTTAAGAATGATTGTCGGCCTTTCTTCCCCTACTAGTGGAAAAATTTTAATCGATGGCTATTCAATTACTAAGGATTATGTTAAGGCTATGTCTAAAGTTGGATGTATTATAGAAGGTCCAGATATGTATAATTATTTAAGTGGTTTAGAAAATTTGAAGATGCTTGCTTCTATGAATAAAAATATTACTAATGAAGATATAACGAGAGTAATTGAACTTGTAGGAATGCAGAATAGAATAAATGAGAAAGTGTCTACTTATTCTTTGGGAATGAAACAAAGGTTAGGACTTGCGCAAGCTCTTATTCATAAGCCAAAGCTTCTTATATTAGATGAGCCTACAAATGGGCTTGATCCTTCAGGAATAAATGAGTTTAGACATATTATTAAAGATCTTGCTAAAAAAGAAAATATTGCTGTTCTCGTTTCTAGCCATTTGATATCTGAGGTTGAATTAATGTGTGATACTGTTGCAATAATAAAAAGTGGTACTTTACTAAAATACGCTTCAGTCTCTGAACTTATAAGTGATAAAGAAGTTTCCTTTGTTCTAAGTGATAATTCAAAGGGAATTAAAATATTAAAAGACAAGTGGAATATTGATAGTTCACTAATAAACAATACGATAATAGCAAAAGTTGATGTATCAAAAATTGAAAAAATTAATTCTTCGTTTATCGAAGAAGGAATAGCAATAAAGTTCGTAAGTATAAATCAGAAAACTTTGGAGGATCTGTTTTTATCACTTACAGAAAGTAACTCTATTGTTAGTTAAGGAGGTGTATATATTGCTAGTATTAGTTAAAAATGAAGTTAATAAAATATTATATAAGCGAAAACTCCTACTTATTAGTGCTATAATCCTAATTTTAGTTTCACTTTTTGCATACGGCCAAAATTATCAATATCAAAACACTTTGAATAAGTATTTAAAGACAACTACTCAAAGTGGCGCTATCCCTTGGCAGTCATTACAAAAGCAACAAATCCAGGACCTAAAAAATAGGCTTAATAGACCTGATACCCCTGACGAAAGTAAGCCCTCAATTAATATTCAAATTCAGCAAAACCAGTATTATTTAGATAACAACATAAATCCAATTACTCCAAGTGCTGCAAAATTTTCAGTTAAGCTAATGGAACAGTCCATATCTGTATTACTACCTTTACTAATAATTCTATTGGCTGGGGATAGCGTATGTGGAGAATTTTCTGCTAAAACTATAAAAGTACTGCTAACAAGAGCTGTTCCTCGATGGAAGATATTACTTAGTAAATATATAGCACTTCTAATCATGTTTTCTATAGTAATTCTAGAGATGGCTCTATTTTCAATTTTAATTTCTGGTTTATTTTTTAATAACTGGGGATTTAATGAGCCTGTAGCTACAGGTTTTAGCTCTGCTTCTGGAACCTTAGATGTTTCCAATGTAATCAAAGTAACCGAATTGCAATATTTAATTCTCGTATACTCTCTTGGATGGTTTGTATCAATTGTTATCGGTACAATTTCATTTATGATTTCAGTTTTAGTAAGAAATACAGCTACTTCCATAGGTATAATGATGGCTACATTAGTTGGGGGAGGCTTTCTTAGATTGTTTCTAAATGATTGGCCTTCAATAAAGTACTTTTTTGCCATCAATCTAAACTTACCTCAGTATCTTACAGGATCATATACTCCAATAAGTGGAATGTCATTAAGTTTTAGCACTTTAGTACTTCTAGCTTGGTCCATAGGTGCCTTCATTGTTAGTTTTGTTGTATTTTTAAAACAAGATGTATTAGTTTAAAAAGGAGGGATTTAAAATGTTTAAAAATATAAAATGGAAATTTATTTTATTGCTATCCATAGTTTCCACCATAACCTTAGTTACCGGATTTATATCAGCATTATCAATAAGTTATCGCCCTCCTAAAGAGATATCAGATAAGGAATCTGAACAACCTAAGAGTGAAGAATTAGATCAAAATTATTACAACATATTAGTTCTTGGTGACTCCCTTGCTAAAGGAACTGGAGATGAAAAAGGACTTGGCTTTTCAGGCTATTTTTCAGAATACTGGAAAACTAAAGTTTCAAAGGAGATTAAAATAAATAATCTTGCCATAAACGGGGATGTATCTAATGGGCTTTTAAATGTAGTTCAAGAGTCACAAACATTAGCTGACATTAAAGGATCAAACATGATATTTATATCTATAGGTGGCAATGAAATAAGTAAGCTTAAAAATACAGATATAAGCTCATCCACAACAAAGATAAAAGATATTCAAGATACTTATTTAGCTAATCTAAAATCTATTTTTAATATAATAAGGACCAATAATCCGTCATCTATGGTAGTTTTCATTGGCTTGTATAACCCATTCGGAAAAGATCTTACATCTGATAAGGTAAGCATATTAAATGAATGGAATTATCAAAGTCAACAGCTTTTATCATTAGATTCAAAT
This sequence comes from Clostridium beijerinckii, assembly GCF_036699995.1. NCBI lineage: Bacteria > Bacillati > Bacillota > Clostridia > Eubacteriales > Clostridiaceae > Clostridium > Clostridium beijerinckii. Next base: position 4,992,025 of record NZ_CP144906.1, read on the forward strand.
GCGCTTTTTATTCCAACATATGATCTTTTCAAATACAACTTACAAGATTATCTAGCTGCTGATAATTTTCATCCAAATAGCACCGGTTATCAAGCTATTTCTGACAGAATAATTGAAGCTTTAAAAAATTATAAGTAATATATTAAATAAAGCTGCCTAGTCTGATAAGTATTTTCTGACTAGAGCAGCTTCATAATATACTATAAAAATTTATACTAGCTTGATATCAACTTCTAAAGGAGATATTCCAACAAGCTGAATACTTCTACTATCTGGTTGTGATATACCAGCAAATAATTTGAACCTTTTGCTATCTAATATCCTTTCTCCATCATCATTTACCACTTCAAATGATGATTTCTTGATTTTCATTTTTACAATCTTGCTTTCTCCTATTTTCAACCCAACACGTTTAAATCCTGCTAGACTATGATTCCTAACAGCATGTTTAGATTCAAGATCTTTTATATAACATTGCACAACTTCTTCTATGTCAAAATTTCCTGTATTAGTTATCTTTACGCTTACCTCTACATCCTCAAAATCACTTTCTACATCTGGTACATGCAATTCTGATAATTTTACAGTAGAATAAGTTAATCCATATCCAAATGGATATAAGCTTTCACAAGACATATAGCGATATGTCCTATCTTTCATTGAATAATCTATAAATTCTGGTAAATCCTTAGTATTTCTATAAAATGTAATAGGTAACTTTCCACTTGGTGAACACTTTCCAAATATTAAGTCAGCTACAGCTCTGCCACCTCTACTTCCAGGATACCAAGCATCTAATATAGCTGAACACTTATCCTCTGCATTATTAAATGTCAATGCACTTCCTGCGCCAATAACTAATATAACAGGTGTACCTGTTTCTATTATTTTCTCTAATAATTCCTGCTGCCTTCCTGGTAAATTTAAGCTTGCTTTATCACCAGCTCCTTCACTATTACCTGCATCTCCTTGCTCACCTTCAATTGTAGAATCTAATCCGAGGCATAGAATTGCAACATCTGATCTTTCTGCTATTGATATTGCTTCTTTTAATCTATCATTAGGTTCTGCTAATTCTTCAACTCTGTCTCTAAATAAATGACAACCTTCAGAATAATATACTCTTACATCTTCTCCTACGGCTTCATGTATTCCCTCCAACACAGTTATATATCTAGATGCAGTTCCTGAATAATTGCCTTTAAGCATGATCTGATTATCAGCATTAGGGCCAATAACAGCAATTGATTTTAAGTTATTTTTATTTAATGGTAATATTCCATTATTCTTTAATAAAACCATTGAATTTCTAGCTGCTTTTAATGATAATTCATTATGTTCTTTACAATCATTTAACTCATATGGTATTTTGTTATATTCACACTCTTCATCAAACATTCCCAATCTTATTCTTGTTGCCATTAATCTTTCTGCTGCTGTTGTTATATCTTCTTCTGTTACTAATCCCTCTTTATAGGCAAGCAATAATTGAAGATACACATTACCACAATTTAAATCACATCCATTTTTCATAGCTAATGCTGCTGATTCTGTAGCAGTGCTTGTCACCCTATGATGCAAATGAAAATCAGCAATTGCCCAACAATCGGATACTACATGACCTTTAAAGTTCCATTTTCCCCTTAATATATCTCTTAATAAAGTTTTACTTCCACAACAAGGTTCACCATTTGTACGATTATACGCCCCCATTACGGCCTCTACATCACCTTCTTTGACACAAGCTTCAAAAGCAGGGAGGTAAGTCTCATATAAATCCTTTTTACTTACAACTGCATCAAATTCATGCCTTAATCCTTCTGGTCCGCTATGAACAGCGAAATGTTTTGCACATGCTGCCACTTTTAAATATTTGCCTTCTCCTTGAAGTCCTTTTACAAAGGCCACGCCCAATCTAGATGTTAAATATGGATCTTCACCGTAGGTTTCATGACCACGACCCCATCTAGGATCTCTAAAAATATTAACATTTGGTGACCAAAAAGTTATTCCCTTATAGATGTCTCTATCATCTTTTTTGCTACTTTCATTATACTTTGCTCTGCCTTCTGTTGAGATAACTTTTGCAATGTCATTCAATAACTCATCATCAAACATAGCAGCTAATCCTATGGCTTGTGGAAATACTGTTGCTGTGCCTGCTCTCGCTACTCCATGCAATCCCTCATTCCACCAATTATATCTAGGTATATTTAATCTTTTTACAGCTGATGATTTATAAGTTAATTGTTCTGCTTTTTCTTCTAGCGTCATTTTCCCTACTAATTCTTTTGCTCTTTCTAACGCATATTCATGAGTAATTCTTTTTTCCTCGACCATATTACACATCTCCTAAAATAATCATAATATTTATTCTAACTTTTTTTAATTATAAGACTAAACAACTAATGTATTGAAAGAATGTGGCTGAATATTAAAGCTATAATCTTCACCATTAACACTAAATGTAACTTCTTGTAATTCATCAAATGGATTTAATAATTCTAATACAACACTTCCATCTGGATTTTCAAAAGCCAGAGCATTTCCTGCAAAGTCCCCTTTTAAGCCTTTCATTGTTGCTCCTTGTTTTACATATTTCGAAAAATGTCTCATTAGATAATACTCTGGATTATATTTAACATCATTATCTTTTGTCACCGTAATAAGTGAATTTTGTTTCCATCCCCAAGTGCTTATTCCCTCTTCTTCAAGTACCATATTCCAATAGGTATAGGCGCTTACTCCATTTATAAAGTATGTCCACATTAAATTGAATACATATTCAGCATATTCCCAGCTATTTTTTCCTTCTCCACATTCATTTTCTGTCTGTATCAATTTCATTTCTGGATAAGCAATTTTTGTCTGTAGCAAAGCATGCTTTCCTCCCCACTGATATCCAACACCCTTTATATATCTTTTTGCGTCTTTATCACTTAGTACAGTGTTAGCAAAATTATTATATTGACCAAATTGCCAATTTTCATCTCCATAATCATCATAAGGAGAATTCAATGTTCCAAGCCATATCTCAGTATCAAGCTTATTCTCTTCAAATAATGGCCCGATGTATTCTTTTATAAAATCAAGTAATTGTTTTCCTGACCAAACACATGATGGAAACTTCTGATCTGCTATAGGTTCATTTTGTATGTGTACCTGATTAATCTTAATACCCTCTTTTTGGTATTCTTCAATAAATTTTTTAAAGTAAAGAGCATATGCTTTTAGATTTTTCTCCTCCCATATTAATGTTCCGAAATTGTATACCTCCGGAAACTTCATCCAAGTGGGCGGGCTCCATGGAGAAGCAAATAAATTAAGCTCCCCACTATATTTTTCTGCTTCTTTAATATAAGAAATCAAGCATTCTTTGTCTCTTTCAATGCTAAAATTCTTCATTTCATAATCGCCCTTAGTTTCATTTAGACTATACCAGCTTTCTGAATAATCATTTGCTCCAATTGGCAATCTGCAATAAGTAAAATTACACTCCTCTGGATCAAATAGATTTCTAAGCACCTCTTCTTTCTTATCATTTGCAATCTTTTTTAATGCTATATATCCTAACTCATTAAAACATCCACCAAATCCATCAATAGTTTGATAAGACTCTCCATTTAACTCCAATGTATGGTATGATTTATCTTTACTAATATTTATATTACTACTTACTAAGCTATCAGTCCTTGTTGTTGAAATCAAAGTTGCTTTCCTCATTATACATTCCTCCTTTTTCTCTAAATTCAGTTGGTGACATTCCTGTCTGTTTTTTAAAAGCTAAAGAAAAATAATTTGTATCCTTATATCCCACTAAAGTTGCTATTTTACCTGTTTTCATACTAGTTGTTTCTAATAGTGATTTGGCCTTCTGTATTCGTTTACGTATAATGTAGTTATTACAGCCTTCTCCTGTACTATGTTTAAACAGCTTTGAAAAATAAGTTGGAGTTAAATAAAGCATTTCCGCTATACTATATACTGAAATGTCTTCATTTAAATGATCATTGATATATTGTTTTGCTTTTCTTATAATTTCATGGCTTTCTCCGATATCAGTCTGAAGTATTTGTATTATGAAATCTCGTGTAATTCTCAACGCATCACTTCTACTACAATTTTTTAATGAAATTAATAAAGAATTTAATTTATTATCTGATATATCTCCTTTTTCCATGGCATAGGAAAAATATATTCCTCCTCCAATATCAAAACATGTTTTCTTAACTAATGATGTTGATAAATTATAAAACTCTATAGCCTCTGAATAAGCTTCATAAATACTCATTACTTTCTCAAGGTCATCTATATTATCTATCATATTCTTCTTAAATTCCTGAACTCTCTCGTTAAATAAAGTCAAACGCATTTCTCTAGGTTCTTTCGTTATTATTTTCCCATATGTGCTCTTATTATTTAATAAAACACATGCGTCGTTATATGAAATATTGATCTTATTAAATCCTCCTACAACGCTTCCAAGAATCACTTTAGGATTAATATCATACTCATTTTTCAAGTACTCAATTAAATGTTGTACTCTTAATGTTACTTCTTCTAACTCTTCTCTTATAAATATGGCAATTACTATATTTTTATTTTTGTCCTCAAATGTAATCCCTTGTTTCTTAGAATCAAATAATTCAATGCAAATATTTTTAATAGATAAATTTAATAATTCAAAATGTTGTTTCCAAGCTAAATTATCATCTATAATTGGACATACCAAAGCAATTTGAAGCATCTCTTCCTTATCATAAGAATACTCCCTTAATACTTTTTTAAATTCACTTGTCTTCACTCGTTCATAAAGTAAATTTTGCATAATCTGTTCAAGCTTTAATTGTTCTGTTACACCTTGTATCCTGCTATTTATCTTTTGCTCATGGCTTAAAGTTTTCTCATGCTCTAAATCTTCTATTAATCTTCCGATAGCATTCTCAAGTTCTATCTCATCTACCGGCTTTAAGAGATAATCCTCCACCTGCATCTTGCAGCATTTTTGAGCATATTCAAAATTATCATATCCTGTTAAAACAATAATTTTTAACCTAGGATTTAGATAATTCATCTTTTCTACTAAAGATAATCCATTCATCTCAGTCATACATATATCTGTAATCATGATATCAAATGCTTCTTCTTCCATGATTTTTAAAGCTTCAATTCCTGAGGATGCCATTTTAACAGTATCTATCTTGAGTTTCTCCCAAGGAATCACACTACATATTCCTTTTCTAATCATTTCCTCATCATCTACAACTATAGCTTTATACATTAATTATTCTCTCCTTTAGGTAATATAATATCTACCGTAGTTCCACCATGTTCATTTTTCTTGTAGTATAATCCATACCCACTACCAAATAATATTTCAATTCGCTTATGAACATTCCTTAAGCCATATCCAGTTTTTTCATCAAATACTGATATAGAGCTATTTATTTCATTAATTTGTTCTTGTCTCATTCCAACTCCATTATCAGCAACTGATATAACTATCTTATTATTTATTTCTCTTGCGGTAACTAATATCTTACCTTTATACCCATCTTTGACCCTTATTCCATGATAAATGGAATTTTCTATTAAAGGTTGAAGTGTAAGCTTGGGTATTAGTACATTTTTGAAATTCTCATCTACATTTATTTCACACTCAGCAATGCCACTATATCTCATATTTTGTATGATCAAATAATTTTCTACATTTTCTAGTTCTTGCGAAATAGGAATAACATCTTTCCCTCTACTTAGACATAATCTATAATAATTAGCTAACGCTTTTACCATTTTTGATACATCTTTATTTCCATCCGATAAAGCCTGCCAATGTATACACTCTAGTGTATTATATAAAAAATGTGGTTTAATTTGAGATTGCAGTCTGTTTAATTCGATTTGCTTAATCTCAGATTGCTCCTTTTTTATCCTATACATAAGTATATTAATTTCTTCAATCATGATATTAAAGCCACTTGCTAGTTGCCTAAAATCTTTGCCATCATAATCATGTTCCATTCTAACTTCGAGATTTCCCATCGAAACCTCTCTCATCTTTCTTACAATGTCATCCATCGGCTTATATAAGTTATTGCTTAGTTTATAGCAAGCTATACTAATTAATACTCCGGCACCTATTACTAAAGCTATTATTAAAATTATTACTGCATTGGTATCCCTTAACATTGATCTTGTGGGTATCTCCCCTACCATATACCAATCCCAATTATCAAGCTTCTCATAAATAACCATCTTATCTTCAACTTTTTGTTGGCCACTTTTTCCTTGTAATACACTTTTATAAGGACTTTCTGTTCCAATCAGAGATTTATCCTCATTAGATATAATAACTCCATCTTTATCTGTTAAATATGTTTGTACTTTTAACCCTTTATCCAAATTAGAGTAAAATTCTTTTATACTTTTTTCTCCAATTCCTATTACTAAAAATCCAGTATATTTATTAAAATTGTATTTATCATTGATCGGTTGATATATATTTAGTACATACTGATCCGGATAAAATACTTTTTTCTTCATGCTTATCTTACAGTTACCAAACTTTGTGCCTACAGCATCTTGATAGTCTTTTAAAGTTTGAGTCCTGAAATCGCTACTTGTCCAAGACTCTCCAACATATATTAACTCTGGGCCATCAAATTTCACCAATCCAATATAATCTATATAACTGTTTGTATTTAAGAGATATCTTACTGACGAATATGCATCACTTGTATCTTTGTTATAATTCTTTGAAGTCAGCCTATTATTCATTAAGAATTCTTTAACTCTACTGTCTCCTGTGATCATATTCGATGTCTCAATAATATTTTTTAGTGTTATATTTAAAATATCCGTTATTGTTTCAAACTGTCCTTGCACTAATCCACTGGATTTTTCAGTAATTTGCTTTCCTGCTAATTGATAAACAGCAAAAATTACAAAACTATTAGTAATTAAGACTGCCAATATAAAAAATGTAGTAATCTTCTGATTAAATTTCATTTTAGATAGCTTATTTATAACTTTTCTCAATTCCTTATACATACCTGTATCCCTTTTTGTAATTCTTATATATAAGAGTTAATACCTACAATAAGTATATTATTAACCTTTGACAGCTCCTGCCATCATACCCTTTATTAATTTATCTTGTCCAAAAATAAATGCTATGATCATTGGTAACATAGAAATAGTTAATACCGACATAATCATTGGAACATTCATTGTATATTGACCTTGATACTCCCAAATAGCAAGCGGTAATGTTCTATTAGGTAATGTTTGAGTTAAAACTAAGGCAAAACTGAATTCATTCCATATAGCAACACCATTATAAATTGCTAAAGTTGCTAGCCCTGGCTTCACTAATGGAAGCATAACATTTGAAAAAATTTTATATTTATTGCACCCATCTATCTCAGCTGCTTCTTCTAATTCCCTAGGAATTGCCTGCATAAATGTAACTAATATAAATACTGAGATTGGTAAATTAAAAGCCACATATGGACCTATTAATGCCCAAGGACTATCATACAAACCCATCTTGGTAGTCATCAAAAATATTGGAAGTAATGTTACGTGAACTGGCACTGACATACATGCTACTATTATAGCATATATTGGCTTATTTAACTTAAACTTGAATCTCGATAATGGATAAGATGCACATGCACTTAAGAATAGTAAAATTGCTAACGACACTATAAGTACTAATATACTGTTTTTAAAGTAAACAAATATGTTTCCTTTAAATACGTCAATGAAATTCTTTAAATATAAACTTTTTGGTAAATCGAATACACTTCCCATAAGCATTTCAAATTGCTGTTTAAATCCTGCTAATAACATAAATATAAAAGGAACTATTGTAATTAAAAGCCATGCTATTGCTAGTATTCCAACGATAGCTTTTATAGATAATTTTTTTATTAATGAATTCTGCTTCATAATATTCAATCTTCCTTTCTATTTAATGTTTTAATTGTGATTAATGATATTATTGTTATAAGAATAAACATCCCTGAAGCAATTGCTGAACCATATCCCATTCTTTGAGATAAAAACGCATTCTTATACATATAAGTTGCCATAAGTTCTGACGCGTTACCTGGTCCTCCACCTGTCATAACATATATAAGATCAAAATATTTTAATGATCCAACCATTGATAATACAATTGCACTTTTAATAGCTGGTTTCATAAGTGGAAGAGCTATTTTCCAAAAATACTGACTTTTTTTTGCTCCATCAATTATTGCTGCTTCATATAAATCTGATGGTATTCCACTATATGCAGCCAAAAAATACACCATATAGAAGGGAATAAATTGCCAGCAAATAGCTATTGTGATGGTTAATAGTGCTGTCTTAGGGTTACCTAATAAGTCTACTGAATGCCCACCAAGCAACTTTGATATTCCTGATACTATACCAGAATTTGCATCTAATGCATACTTAAATAAATAACCAATTGCAACAGATGACATTAACATTGGTATAAACCAAATTACTTTAAATATATTAAATTTTTTCCCACCAAAATCTAAAAATGTTGCAAGAGCAAGACCTATTGGTAATTGGACAATTATAGATAGAACCATAATAACAATATTATTTAGAAACGCTTTTCTAAAAACTTGGTCAGCAATAAGTTCTTTCCAGTTATTTAATCCTACAAATACCTTATTTGATGCAAATCCATTCCAATTATAGCAACTTAAATTAAAAGAGTAGACAATTGGATATGCTATATATATTATTAAGAATAAAAATGCTGGCACAAGAAATATAATTGCTGCATTTCTCGTTGACGCGGCACGTCTTTTAGCTAAACTATTAGTTTGTGATTGCACTTTTTCTCTCTCTCCTTTATATAATTATTGAGCTGTTACAAAATTAATTCCACCGCATAAGTTCAACTTCTGCATTTAACTTATAATATAAACATATTTACATCTCTGATATATCTTATTTATACTCTTTTTTCAGAAATCATAAATATTTTACGCCCTCTCATTAAAAGATAAGCTATACCACAAGTCTAAGTTTGCAGTTGTTTATATATAATAGAATTTTTATTTTGCAACAGCTTTTACATTATTTTTTAAATGCTGCTATAATTATTTATTTTTTGCCTTATATGAATCCATAGCAGATTGTAGTTCCTTATCTGCATCTTGTGGAGTCTTAGTTAAACCAAATATTTCTTGACAAGTTGATTTGTGTACTTCTGCAACTTCTGCTGGTAAGTATTGGTCATACCATAATTGAACTCCTTTTGCTTGGTTAACTGTGTCTAGGATTTTTTGTGTTAATGCATCGTCTGGTTTGAAATCTTTAAGTGGAATAATCTTACCTAATTTCTTACGATCTTGTAATGCTTGATCATCTAATAAAGATTGAATTAATTTAAAAGCACCTTCTTTGTCTTTACATGTTTCTGAAATTGAATATAAGTTATCTCCAACTGTTCCTGCACAAAGTGATTGATCTTCTTTTGAACCGTCTAATGCTGGGAATGGGAAGAATCCTAATTTACTCATAAAGTCTGGATTTTCACCAAGTACTGTACCTGTAAACCATGAGCCCATTAAATCCATAGCTGCATCACCTTTGTATAATGCTTGTCTAGCTTGACCACTATCATCATCCATACCATTAAATCCATCTATAAAGTAACCCTTTTTAACCCAATCTTGAATTTTGCTTCCAGCAAATTCAAATGCAGGGTTTTCAAATTTTCCTTTTCCTGATGCTGCATCTGCGAATGCATTTAACCCACCAAAACGAGTTGCTAAGTACATATAATACATAGATCCTGTCCATTTTGTAGCATTAGCTAAAGCAAATGGCGCTACTCCGTTTGCTTTTAACTTATCACATGCAGCTTCTAATTCAGAAATAGTTTTTGGCTCTTGTATTCCATATTTAGCAAAAACATCTTTGTTATAGAAGAAACCTGCTACGGATACGTTTTCAACTGGAACGGCATAAATTTTTCCATTGTATGAACATTGATTAATTCCAGCATCTATAAATTTATCTTTGTAGTTATCTTTGTTCATGAATTCTGTAAGATCAGCAATTTTATTTGAATTTACATAATCAATTAATCCTGATCCTCCCCATTGAATAAATACATCTGGAGTCTGATTTGAACTCATTGCCATAGATAATTTCTGTTTGTAGGAATCATTAACCTGATCAACAACTTCTACATCATATTGTGGGTTAGCTTCCATAAACCTTTTAACTGATGCTTTAATTGCATCTGCTGCTGTTGACGTTTGGATATGCCATAATGTCAATTTTGTCTTTCCTGAAGCAGATCCACCGCTTGTCTGTGAAGTGCTGTTTCCGCAGCCAATCATTGATGCAGAAACCATAGTTACTGTCATTATGATTGATGCTATCCTTTTCAAATTCTTATTCATATACCTTTCTACCCCCTAGAATTTTCATATATTTGATATACTTATATATTAGCATTGATAACGTTTAATAAAAATTGAATAATTTGTCTTTTAGATATAATTTTATATCCTATTGTAATTTTTCTTTATTAAACGCATAAATAACCTCCATTTTAAATAGTTCTCTAAAATACTATCTAAATAATGAAGGCATTTATATTTTTATTCACATATTAAATTTTTATAAATTGAGGCTGAAAGCTGGAGGGGAACCTGCCTTCAGCCTTTGAAATATATTACCTCAAAAACAAAGATAGATAAAAAAACTGCCAAGAATATTTATCTATAACCCTTTGATTCTGGTAAATATCCAATACTATTTGAAAGGATTTTCAGTTTTGTAAAGCATACCTTTTGGTTGATTGAATCCAACTTCTTTAACACCTAAATATCTAAATAAGTTGTAAACAGCTTTTCCAAAGTGTCCAAATGCAACTGCTCCATGATGAGGATATCTGCCTTCTACTAATACGTGACGATAGAATCTTCCCATTTCAGGAATTGCAAATACTCCTATAGCTCCAAATGAACGAGTTGCAACTGGTAATACTTCACCTTCTGCTACATAAGCTGTAAGTTCTGCATCTGCATTACTTTGTAATCTGAAGAATGTAATATCTCCTGGTACTATATCTCCTTCAAGTGTTCCTCTAGTTATATTTGGTTCTTGATTTGGTTCAAGAGCTCTTGCCATAATCATTTGGTTTTTCATTGTTCCACATGTTAATTTACAAGCTGCTGTATTACCACAGTGGAATGCCATGAATGTATCATTTAATGAATAATTAAATTTCCCTTTAACTTCTGATTCATACATATCAGCTGGAACTGTATTGTTTATATCAAGTAATGTTACAACATCTTGGCTTATGCAAGTTCCGATGTATTCACTTAATGCACCATAAATATCAACTTCACATGATACTGGGATTCCCATAGCTGTTAAACGGCTGTTTACATAACATGGTACAAATCCAAATTGTGTTTGGAATGAAGGCCAGCATTTATTTGCAAATACAATGTATTCTCTTGAACCTTTATGTTCTTCCATCCAGTCTAATAATGTAATTTCATATTGAGCAAGCTTTGGTAAGATACCAGGCATTTTATTTCCTTCACCTAATTCTTTTTCCATGCTAGCTATAACGTCTGCAATTCTTGGATCATCTTTATGATCATTAAATGCAGCAAATAAATCTAGTTCTGAGTTTTCTTCTATTTCAACACCTAAATTGTATAATTGTTTAATAGGTGCATTACAAGCTAAGAAATCTTGAGGTCTTGGACCAAAAGAAATTATTTTTAAGTTCTTTAATCCTAATAATGCAGTAGCAACTGGCACAAATTCAGAAATCATTCCTGCAACTTCTGGAGCTGTTCCTACTGGATATTCTGGAATGTATGCTTTAATGTTTCTTAGAGCTAAATTGTAGCTTGCATTTAACATTCCGCAATATGCATCTCCACGTCCGCCTATTAAATTATCTCCGCTCTCTTCTGAAGCAGCTGCAAACATAACTGGTCCATCAAATTCTTTAGCAAGTAAAGTTTCTGAAGTTTCAGGACCAAAGTTTCCTAAATATACAACTAATGCATTTACTCCAGCTTCTTTAACTTCAGCTAAAGCTTTTCTCATATCTTTTTCATTTTCAACAGTTGTTTGACATTCAAAAATTTCTCCATTAAAAGCTTCTACTACTGCTTTTCTTCTATTTTCTGATAATTCCATTGGGAAACAATCTCTACTTACTGCAACAATTCCTAATTTTACTTGTGGTATATTATTCATTTTTAACTCCTCCATTTTTTATGAATTTTAAATTCTTATAATCAGATCTTGACAAATTTTACGAAGTATATTATTCGATATTTTAATGCTACAAATTAGATTTATTAAGTTAGATATTAATTAATATCCTATTCCTAAATAATTGAATCTAGCTATTATTTTACATAGCCTGTCCGAGTTTTAAATTTAGCTTTAGTACTTGTTAATGTTTCACTTTAAATATATTTTAAAATAACTTTTTAAATGTTGTTTGATAAGTCTATAATAAAGCTTTTATATTAATTAGTCAATACCTTTTTGTATACATTTTCATAATTAATTTTTCTAATAGTTATATACTGTAAAATGCATAAATTTTTATCTATTTATTCAATTGCTGTAATATGTAAACTTTGATATAATAATATATGTTAATGTTTTCACTTTGAATTTAGTAGGAGTGATTCGGTATGAATAAAATTAAAAAAGCTTTTAATAAAGATAAACAATCCTTCATAAGTAAATCATTCAAATTAAACGAAAAATTCAAAAACTATTCTATAAGTAAAAAAATAGATACAACCTTTAATTTTATACTTATATTTACATTATTGAGTATGGTTATATCTATAGGTGTACTACTATCATTATCTGCTAGAACTTTTTCTCTATATAATGGTCCTTATCATATTTCTCAAGCATTATCCGATATTAGGCTTGCATTTCAGGTTTCTGATACAAATATTTCTAGAGCTGTAATAGAAAATAGTCCTAAAAATAAGGAAGACTTTATAAGAAATTCCGATGAAGCCCTTGAAGAGCTCACTAGTAAGATAGATTTATTGAAGCAAAATACAAGTGATAAATCTGCCATAGATCAACTTACTAAAAATTTAAGTATTGCTGATACCTATAGAAAAGAACTATGCAATTCTATCAAAAATAATGATCCTAAAAGTACAATAACTTCTAAGTTGGATACATATAGCTTTCAAATAGATATTGTTGAAAATTATATTTCTCAATTATATGAATCTTCTAAAGAAAATGCACAAACATTCGTAAATGAATCCATTTTTTATAGAAACTTAGCTACCGTAATTCTTGTTTTAATAATTATATTTTTAATACTTATTCCAAGATCTCTAGGTAAAACTTTAAAATCTTCTATATTTGAAGGAATAAATAACGTAAAAAAAGTTTCTACAAATTTATCAAATGGAATATTAAACATAGACAATGAATATTTTTCAAAAGATGAAATGGGTGATATGTTCAATGATTTGAAGAAATCTATAGATATGCTTAAATTATATATCAAAGATATAACATATACATTAGAGGAATTATCAAATAGAAATTTAAATATTAATAAAATGGAATCAGTTCATTACATTGGGGATTTTGCGCCAATACAAAAATCTTTAGATGCGATTATAGCTAACTTAAATTCTAGCTTTTTAGATATAGATAAATCAATTGATTTTACTGCAAATAGCGCGAAAGAAATTTCTTCAATTACAAAAGTACTTTCCGAAGGAGCTTCTAATCAAGCTAGCGCAGTACAAGAACTTCAGGGAAACTTTAATATAATACTTGATCAAGTAAAAAAGAATACAAATAACTCTGAAAAAGCTTATAATTATTACAATGAAACAACAAAGATTGTTGCTGATGGAAATAATAAAATGAAACAATTAATGGAATCTATAAACGAGATTGCTACTGCCTCAAATGAAATTTCAGCAATTATAAATACAATTCAGTCAATATCTGAACAAACTAACTTATTAGCTTTAAATGCAGCTATAGAAGCTGCCAGAGCAGGCAATGCTGGAAAGGGTTTCGCCGTTGTTGCTGATGAGGTACGAAAATTAGCTGAACAATCCTCTAATTCTGTTAAAAATATTACTCAAATAATAAAGAACTCATTAAACACTGTGTCTAAAGGCGAATTGATAGCAAATGAAACTGGTATAGCCTTAAATAGCATTGTCGAGAATGTTGAATTTACTTCAGAGTTAGTAAAGGAAATAGCTACTGCTTCTGAAGAGCAAACAAGTGCAATATCAAAAATGACTTTAAAAGTGGATATTATATCAGATATTGTCCAAACTAACCTAGCAACAGCAGAGGAAACATCAGCATCTATTGAAGAATTAGCATCTCACTCGCAAATTATGCATGAGCAAATTTCTGAATTCAAATTACAACATTGATATAAATAAGCCTCCATATAAATAGTCTTTGAAAATAACTATTTTATATAGAGGCTATTTATTATAGAAAAAGTAATAATAATTTATCTTTAATTAAATTACGACTACTAATTTTTAAAAATGTTCTTGATTTAATTTATATCAAATTTCAATTTTATGCATTTTTTGCTGCCTGTTCATTTTTAAAGTTTAAAGCATCTTGTTTCTTAAAGAATGGGTAGTAAATAACAAATGATACTCCCATAATTACTAATTGCAATAACGCCATTTTCCATCCACCTAAGATAAGTCCTGCTATTATTGGTGGTGTTGTCCATGGAACTAATACTCCAGTAAATAATGGAACTAACCCTGTATACATTGCAAAATAAGTAATTAACCCTGTAACCATTGGAGTAAGTATAAATGGTATTGCCATAAATGGATTCATTACTATTGGAGTTCCAAATGAAACTGGTTCATTTATATTGAAAAATCCTGGTACTATAGCTAATTTACCTAGTTCTTTACTTTGTGCTGATTTTGCAAACAATAACATACATATTACAAGTCCTATTGTTACACCTGAACCTGTCATACCAATCATATTGTCTAAAAATTGTTGTGTTACTATATGACCACCATTAGCTACTGTAAGTGCTTTTCCACTATTAACTATAGCTTGATTTTCCATTGCATTTGATGTTAGTATTCCTGTCATTATACCACTTATAATTGATGATCCATGTACTCCAAACCACCATAAAAATGGGATTATAAATGTCATAACAATAACTCCGCCTAGAGAATCTGTCATTCCTTGTAATGGTGTTTGTATTAACTTATATATTAGTTCTATAAATGTTGTATTCATTCCATATTTAAGAATACTATAAAGTATTGTTGCTCCAAGCACTATAACTGCTGCTGGTATTAATGATGCAAATGAGTTTGCAACCCCTTGTGGTACACCAGCTGGCATTTTAATTGTAATCTTCCTTTTCATGAACCATGAGTAAATTGCACCTACAACTAAACCAATAATAATTGCTGTAACCATTCCTTTTCCACCAGCAAATTCTTTACTAATAACATCGCTTACTTTTTCTCCTCCCTTAGTTATCACATAAGAATTAGTTGTTAATAAAAATACTACAAATGATATTATTCCTGCAGATAGAGGTTCATGTCCCTCGTTTTTCGCATAGGTATATGCTATACCTATTGCCGCAATAAATGCAATTATTGAGAATGTAGCTCCATAAGCTTGAAATAATGGCTCTGTCCATCCTGGTCCAAGCTGACTAGCCATCCAATCGTTAAATGGCTGATATGGTATTTGTGCAAGTAATAAAAATACTGATCCTACCATAATAAAAGGTAATGTAAATAAAATACCATCTTTTAATGCTATAACACCTTTTAGGTTAACAAACTTCATAACTACTGGTATAACCTTTTCATTTAGGGTATTTCCAATTGACATAATGATTCCTCCTTAATTAAATATAATATGATAGTCAGAATATATAATAATAAATATGTTAGGCTTAATATTATCTTTTATATTAAAGTTACAACCTTCCATATAGCCTGCTAATATCTTAAATGATTATATATAACTTTGTACAATAATTCAGTTTTATATTACATTTTTCTATATAAATTCAGTTCTTATTTATTAGCTAAATTTAGTGCAAATTCTAGCACTTTTGCTCCATTCATCATTCCATAATCAACCATTGGTATTACATCCACTGGAATTCCAAGTGGTTCACACATCTTTTTTGCTTTTCCTAATGTATATCCAACTTGTGGCCCTAATAGTGCAACGTTTACATTATCTAGATGTTTATCCATTTGTCCTTCTGGAAAAGCTTCTATATCTACTTCTACACCTTTGACCTTAGCTGCATCCTTCATTTTACTAACTAAAAGACTTGTTGACATTCCTGCTGCGCAAAATAATCTAATTTTCATCATAGTTGATTCCTCCTTAAATATATATAGTTTATTAAAATAAAAATTATAGTTGTTGATTAATTAAATTTATATCTCTTTTATTGTTTTACTAATGTATTTATAATTTTCCTTAATTCCATTATTTGTTCAATTAAATTCTTTTCAGTTATTGCTGTCATTAAATGATCTTGTGCATGTACAAATAAAACCGATATATCAACTTTTTCTCCATTAGCTTCTTTATGAAGAAACATTGTCTGACCTTCATGAGCTTTAGCTAATGCATCATTTGCTAATTGCATTTCTTTTTCAGCTTCCTCATAATTTCCTTCGTTTACATTATTAAGAGCCATATAAGCATGATTTTTGCAGTCTCCAGCGTTTATTATAATATTCATGATTGCTAATTCTAATTCTTCCATTTTGCTCTCTCCTTTTAATACTTTTTGTTTTTATACTTTATATTAATTTTGTTTTGTTTTTCTTATGCTTATATATAAAGCAATAACCGTGCCAAGTTTCTGATGCAGAAATAAAAATGTGATTATGAGTTCAATCGTAGCATTTATGCACTTTTGAGGATAATAAAACACTTTAAAAACAATTATTATGTGTTTTACTTTTTCACAAATTTTTTAAAACAAATGGTCAATGTGTTTTATTTTGTGTATTTATTATATGTTTTATACCCAATTTTTTAGATATTATAGATTCAAGACAATATTTTGCACTAAATTATAAAACTTAGTCTATAAATTTAAACAAAAAAAATATAAATATCTATAAAGTAAGATTACTAGTTATCCTACAGAATAGATATTTATATATTTCTTATTTTTTCATGATTCATTTATTAAATGTTATTACTATCAAAGAATGTCATTAAATAACATATTTCATCATCTGAAACACTAATTGAATACTTTGTATTTATAGGTGCACATGCATTTTTCACAATTTTATATAGATTAAAATTATTTTTTATATAATCCTTTTTCCCTTCAAATTCTAAGGTAATTTTACCTTCCTTATATCTATCTATTACACACGCCATATGAAGTGTTATTCCAATTAGAATATTAATCTTTATATTAACCTTTAATTCTTCAGTAACAGTTCTATTGAATTTCTTTATGCTCTTTAGTACCATTATTCCATCAACATTTTTTAAATCACGCTCTAAAGTTTCCTCCATTTTTATATATGTTTCTTCTGCATCAATAAGGTTTTGTATATCCTTAGCACAATCTCCATCTATAATATCATCTAGCGAAAACTGCGGACTATTTACATATAATTCAAAAGGTCCGACAAAACAAATAATTTCGTATTTATTCCTTAATTTTTCTATTCTTTCATATACATTTTCTTTGCCTATAAAATTTATAGGCACAATTTCTATTACATTTTTATCAAAAGTTAGATTTCGTTCCAATATTCCCTTAATAGTCTTAGCTCCACCTTCACCAGTTGTACACACTGTTACTATTGCTAATCTTTTATCTTTCTCGTTTTCCTTATAATCTATATCTGCAACATTATCATCATATAAACTATTAACATCTAGTGTTTCTCTATATATTTCGTCCAAAGAATATCCCATCATAGATTTTCTTGTTGCTTCTAATGCATGCAAAGTGCTGACTAATGGTATGGTTCTAGTTTTTATATTAGATATATTTTCTACTTCTTTTCCAAAAGTCGTAAGTGATCCCATATCTACTAAAAATAATATATCCGATTTAATTTTTTGTTCTCTAATATATTCTATAGTTTTCTCTAATATATTCTCAGGTTTTTCTTCTATGGGTGCATTAATACCCGCAGTATTTTCTGTTCCAAGCAGACTATTAACTGCCTCAGCCATTGATGTCGCAGTACTAATACCGTGGGCAATTATTATTATCTTTACATCATTTTGTATATATCTTACGTTTCTATAATTATAACTTAAGAACATAGCTATAAATCCGGCTTCATCAATTGGCATACTTATATCAATTGATCTCTCTATCATCTTCAAAGCATCTAAAGCCACACTAAATTCTTTTTTATTTTCTTCTCTAATACTACTTAATTTAGGATTAACAATTTTTTTATTTCTCCTTATTCTATCTATTGAATTACTAATATGAACTGCTAACCCATAACTTATTTTTTTGTCTAGCTTTATTCCCAGTTCTTCTTCGCAGAATAAAATAATCTCCTCGATTATATCCATAACATCTTTCTCTACGATGTTTTTTATATTGGTCATATCAACTTTAGTACTAAAATCGTTAATATATTTTTTAAAATAATCTTCAATATCTTTTTCTATTTCTTCCTCTAGATGTTCTCCTTTTATTCCCTTTGCTTTAAGTTCATTTGTCCTTAAATCTAACATCTCATAGATATTGCTATCATTAGTACCTTCTTCAAATATCTCCCTATCTTCATCCTTATCAAATATTAGATATCTCTTATTTATATCAATCAATTTGTTCCATAACTGTCTATGTTCTATCTCTTTATATAAACCTTCCCTTATATATAGCGGTAAATCTATACTATTTATCTTTATTACATCTTTTCTATTCGACAGAAAATCAGCATATGCTTTAGCACAAGCTAATTGTATATCAGATCTTAACTGCCCTACATTGTTCTCACAGTTATATGATAAAAAAGCTTTTATTGAGTTTACTGACACCTTAATACTTTTTCCAAGTCTTCCTGACTCTTCAATCATAAATTGTTTTATTAGATTGAATCGTTCTTCCATTCCTCTATTCTTTAATGATGGTATTGTTATAACCATAGGAATTCTTCGAGTAAATGTTTTTAGCAATGTAGTATTTGGATCCTCTGTAGTAGCCGTTATTATAAGAACACTTGCACTTCTTTCACTTTCTGTTTCTCCAAGCCTTCTATATACCCCTCTATCCATAAATGTAAAGAACATCTCCTGCCCTTCTGCAGGCAATCTATGAACCTCATCAAGAAATAAAATTCCTCCATTAGCTTTCTCTAGCAAACCGACCTTGTCAAAATCCGCCCCTGTATAAGAACCTTTTTTTACTCCGAATAATTGCCCAAGTAATAACTGAGGATTATTTGCATAATCTGCACAATTAAATGTTATAAAAGGACTATCTTTAGATTTCACATTCATTTCAATGGCATATTTATAGATTAGTCCTGCAAAAGTCGATTTACCAACTCCTGTTTCCCCAAGTAATAATATATTCATTCCATTTGGTGGATACAATATTGCGGCTTTTGCTTGCTCTACTGCTGAATATAGACTAGGGTTAGCTTCCGAAAACTTATTTATGACTGATAAATTTGAGGTAACGTTTTCCTCATCTATTGCAATAAATAGTGTCGGCTTCCCCTTTATCTTTATTGCCTTCCCATCACTTACTAATTTATTCAAATCATTACTTACATTTGCTCTGCTAAGGTTTAACTCCTCCGCAATTTCTAATGCAGAAATTCCATTTGGAAACAAATCTTTTATTTCTCTTAACTTTGCAAGAATTAATTCAATTCTTTTCATCTCATTAATCCCCCCTATTAACTTAAAATATTTTTGCATACACTACTTAACTTAAAATATATAAAGCGAGACTCTATACATAGTAATATAATAACATACTATTTATTAGCCTCGCCTGCTTTATCAATGACAATAATAATATTTGTTTGTAATAGTCCAATTACAAATTATCTTATAGCCTTTTTACTTTATTGTAAATACCTACCTTAAGCAATTAAATTAAGCTCATACATTTACATAAAATGAACATAATTTGATTAGCGTTTATCTTCACTCTCCTACTAATCCGCTTTCCCTCATCCTATTAACAAATTTTTCTGACTTCTTATTCATCTTTTCTTTTAAAAATACAGCAATAATTATTGATATGAAAAAATATATAGATAAAATTCCAATATTGTAATATAAGGAACTCCAGATGATCCCACCCTCTGCCTCTCTCATTCCTCCTATTGCATATGTAAAAGGAAGCATTGGACTTATATTTTGAAAAAATTTAGGCGTAAGCTGTATTGGGAAAGTTCCTCCTGATGCTGAAACCTGAAGTACCATTATAATTAAAGCTAAAGCTTTACCCACATTCCCAAATACTGATACCAAGGTGTATATAATCATTATAAAAATTATACTTACATACATAGAAAATATTAAAAGTATTACTGGACTTACAGAATAAGTTTTAATAAAAAATAAATTTCCTAAAACAATTATAATAGCTTGGAGTAGTGAAAGCGTTCCAAGAGTTAGGAACCTGCCAAAAAACATTTTTGTAGTTCCTAAATTCTTAACATCATCTAGCGGCTCTACATGGACAGATAGTATAGAAAGTAATGTAAATCCACCTACCCATATAGCAAGAGTACTATAAAATGGAGCCATAGCTGATCCATAATTAGGTATAGGAAATACCCTGTTTTGAACTGGCTCAATTGGATTTGCCAGAAAATCACTTACATCCTTTGTATTTTTCTGTAGAAAACCTGTGAGTTCGTTGAATTTTTCATCATTACTCAAACTTTTAAATTTTTCAACATTACTGTGAATAGTCTCCTCAGTTTTTGGAAATTTATCTTTAATATTTTTAATCTGTTCTGCTCCCAAATCAGTACCAATATTAGCGTCTTTTAGCAGACTATTTATTAAAGGTATATTATTTTTTGCACTTTCTAAAAGTGTTAATGAGTTGTTTGCCATATTTGTTGTATTGTTCACAAGACTATTTATTGCTGGCGAAATAGCGCTGTCAAAATTGTTTATTGAATCATCAATAAGTTGTGATGTTTTATCTATTCCTTGTATTAGAGATTCTACTGTATCTGAAGAAATTTTATTACCATTACTTAATGTAGTTATCAAAGAATCTAAATTTAATTTATTTTGAACCAATTGATCCCTAATATTTTGCATTTTATTTATGAAATTAGATATTGCACTACTATGTAAAATATTATTTACAGATTGAAGTATATTTATATCATTATTAACAGCAGATAGTGCATTATTCATTTTAGTTGAAGCTAATCTTAGAATATCCTGCTGCCCCTTAACATCTGTATCAACGGAATTATTAATACTGTTAAGTGCATCTCTTGTTGCAGTAGAATTAGCCTTTACTGTAGCTAAATCTGTTCTAACATACGGAGATATATTTTTTATTGTGTCATTAACCTTAATAAAAAAGTCATTACTGGATTGAACAGCATTTTGAGCGTTGTTCAGTGAATTTGTTATATTAGGTATATTCCCTTGAATATTTTGTATAAAGTTATTTAGATCTACTGCCCCATTATAAGCATTATTTATTCCTTCACCAATTTGAGGTAGGTTATTATCTATGTCATTTATAATATTCATAAGTTCTTCTAGCTGAGGCTTAATTTTCTCAAGTTCAATACCATAAGCATTCATATAATTAAGCACAGTACTACTTACTTCTTCTGTAACAGAACTAGTTATTTCATTTTGTAAACTTGTTAATCCGCTTTTTGTAATTTTAGGTGCTATAGCATTAATTTTTTCGTTAACAGAATAAATAAGTTTAGCTTTTTTAGGCTCACCACTTGCTGCAACTGAGAGAAGATTACTCGAAAAATCTTCAGGTATAGTTATACTAGCATAATACTTGCCATATTTTACTCCACTTTCTGCTTCATCCTCGTTAACAAAAGTCCATCCAATACTTTCATTACCTTTCAGCTTATCTATTACCTCTCTACCTATATTAATTTCTAGGTTTTGAAATTGAGCGCCTTCATCATTATTTACTACTGCTACTAAAAGTCCTTTGGTGTTTCCATATGGATCCCAAGAAGCTATTATATTAATCCATGCATATAAAGCAGGTACGAAAAGTAACCCTACTATTATAATCATGAGAGGAATATTAGTTGTTATTTTTCTTATATCCCTTTTGTAAATTTTAAATATTGTACTCATAACTTTTGCATCCCTTCCTTCTTGAACTTAATGTTAAGGCACAATTAAACAATACAAGTATAATAATGCTAAGTTTATGTTCTCCATTAAAGTATTAAATAATTCAAAAGCACTTTTATGATTTTACTACTACAACTCAACAATAGATTCCAATCAAAAATAATACTGATGAGAACTATCCCACCAGTAATTTTATTATGCATATAACTAATTTTCTTCAAAAATGCAATAATTATTTTTACCTTTACTTTTTGCTAAGTAGACTGCTTTATCCGCATTTATAAAGAGTTCCTTAAAACTATTACCATGCTCCGGATATTTTGCTATTCCTATGCTTCCAGAAACTTTTTGACTTAAAACTTCATCGGTATTATTACTCCTAAAACCATTCATTAGATCTTTTGCTTTTTCAATTAATAACTCTTCCGATGTAATATTTTTAAGGAATATCACAAATTCATCTCCACCTATTCGTCCTACAATAGAATCTTCTTTGAATATCTCTGAAAACATTAGTGAAATGTCAGTTAAAACAAAATCTCCTGCTAGATGACCTAAATTATCATTTACAGCTTTAAAATTATCAAGATCTACAACAAATAGCGCTCCACTATCGCCTTTCTTAGCACTTTTCATATATTCTTCAATCATATTTTGTACTGTTCCTTTATTATATAAGCTAGTTAAACTATCTCTTTGTGCTTTAAATAAAAGTTTTTCATTCTCTCTCTTTTCTTCATCAATATCAATAATTATCCCTATGGCCTTAAATATATCTCCATTTCCATCAAACATGGCAGTTATTCTTATTTTGCACCAAATATATTCATTAGTATTTTTCTTTATTCTAATTTCAGCTTCTTTATATGTATCCCCATATATAATACCATTAAGCAATTTTCCAAAATTCTTTATATCATCATTATAAATATAATCTGTTTTATATATAATCTCACTAACATTGTTTACAACTGATTTATAGCTAAACTTATTTTCCCAATTTCCAGAAAAATAAACAGTATCTTTGGGGATATTCCATTCAAAAATTGCGTCTTCTGTTTGAGACATAATTATACGATAGCGCTCCTCACTCATTCTAAGCTCTTCTTGAGTTATTTTGGTTTTGGATTCAGTTATATTTATTACTACACTGTAGCTAAATAATTTACCATAGCTATTTTCTACTATTTGACCGTTATCTAATAACCATACATTGACTCCATCACTCCTTTTAACCCTGTATTCTACAGTGTACTTACCATATTTACTTATTTGTTCTCTTATATCCCTCATTACTCTTTCTCTATCAGCCTCGCAAATTAATTCAATTAATTTTTTACGCCTTTGATTTTCAGTAAATTCATCTTCTTTGTAACCTAAAATGCTTAGACACCCACTACTTACAAAATCTAAAATATATTCTCCATTTTCTATTTTGCACGTATATACTCCTCCTGGTATATTGGATGTTAGAGATTGTAGCCTTCTATTTTTTTCTTCTATATGCTTTTTATTCTTTTCTATAGTATCCATCAATCCATTAAATGCTGTTGCTATTTCTCCGAATTCATCCTCCTTATTATATATAAATCGATCATCCATATTACCTTGTTTTATCTTTCTAATTACCTCCAATAATTTATATATAGGCTTAGAGAAATAATTAACTATAAATAAATATGATACTGTTATTAATAGTGAAATAATTATAAAAAATGCCACAGTATTCTTTATAGTTCTCTCAGTTGGCGTCTTAAATTCTGATAATTCAATTGCACTTAATACTATCCAGCCAGTATTACTAATCCTCGAATAATATCCTATTTTTTCAGTGTTATTAATTTTATATTCGATTATTCCATTAGGTGTACTATCAAAATCTATCTTTTCCCACTGCTCGTACAAATTATTAGGAACATTTATCTTTTTTATATTTTCTTTTATATTATTGCTAGTTCCAGCTGCAACAGCGCCATTTTGGTCCATTATCAGTATTCTTCCAGTATCAAAAAAGCTAACATCGTTTACAAGTTTTTCAAAATAATTCATATTCATTATATTAGCTATAAAACCTTGGTATTTGCCTCCTACAAATATAGGGCTTGCAATTATCGCACTTTTGGCTCCATCATTAAAATCTTCTCTTTCTATAATGTTTGTTACAACAACTTCGTTTTGCTTAAGCTTCTCAACTTCATTATTAGGAATCATAGCCTTCTTATTTATGAACTCACTATTATCACATGCAATAATTACACCCTCCTTGTCAACAAGTACCTCTCTACTTAAAAAAAATTCTTCTTGCATTCTACCAGCCAAGATTTCATTTAAAACTTGTATATCATGCCTTTTATCTTCTAAATCTTCTTTATTATTTAATGCAGTTAATATTTTTTTTACTATTGGTATATTGGTATCATTATTAAGATTACTAATATTCTCATCAAAAAAAGCTTTTAAGTGTATAGATTGATCCTTAGAAAAAGTTTCTACATTCTGCTTAGTTAATTCTAAGTTTCTAGTATTAAAATTTGAAATACATATGCTTGTCGAAATAATTGCAGGAATTATTCCCCATAATATAGATAAAACTATAAACTTTCTTCTTATATTCATCTTTCACCTCATTAATATATCATTAATAGACAAATTATATATTAATTTTATCAGATTTTATAATTATTTTATACATATTATATTAATTATTGTGTTTTTTTGTAGTTATAAACAAATTAATATCAATATTTCATTCTTCTTTATCATTTAATCATTATTTCGAAACGTTCTATATCAGAATTTTGCAACTTAGACTATTGTTCTATAGCAAAAAAAATACACACCTCATATTTCATGATTAGAGATTTTGGTTTCAATAAAACCTTAAGCACAATAAAAGTTTATGTGCCTTATTCCTAACCACTCAGTATGAGTTGTGCATTTCATATATTTGAACTTTAAAATATATTATTGTCTTTTATTCTACGATTACACCAGTATTATTCATTTTTTTATTAATACAAATATATAATCATTAGTCTCTAATATATTTATTAATTGTAGCTGCTCCTTCTTCATTTGCATGATAATAAACTCTTAAATTGCCTGCCTCATCCATATCAAACCTTGTTTCTTCTAAAAGTCCATTAGCTTCTGCTGTCATTAGAGCTGAAATTACAGCATCTCTTTTAAGGGCCTTAAATTTACCATACTCACCTTTTAGAGCTTCAATAACGTCTTCTGCACAAGCTTCAGGTACTTTCGTAAAGTATTTTAAAATAGCATAATTAAGTGGTTTCATACTATCTTACCTCCTTTTTTCTGAATAAATCAAGCGGATTCATTGCAATTACTAATATACCAACTATCATTAGTACTGCTGCTCCCCAAGCGATTGGAGGTAGAGACCATCCATCTATTCCAAAGATTACACCAAGTAATATCCAACAGCAAAATGGTCCCCAGAATGAATATGTACCATTACAAGCCATACCAAGTGCAGCACCACACATACTATTGCCTTTATACCATGTCATAAATGAAATAAATGCACAAAGGCCACTTGCAGCAAACCAAATCATAGCAGAACCACTTGTAAATGCTTGAGCCACAAGCCCTGCTGAAATATTAACTCCACCTGCTATCATCCCTAAAATAGGAATGAATATAATTAAATTTGAAAGACCTGCTGTTGCCTGACGAATGGTAATACCTATCTCTGAATCAATCATAGATGTACCATAGCCAGCTACACAACCTTCAAAGCCCCATCCAAGAGCCGCGATGAAAGCAATGCAAATACCTAATAGCATACCTTTTGGTGCATCCCCTGTAATACCTGTACTTCCAATCATAAAGCTTGCACAAACACAGATAGCAATACCCAATATCATACGTTTATTTAATTCCTGCTTGAATAAAATTCTACCTAAAATAGCACCAATAGCTGGACAAAGGGCAGTAATAGGAATAACTATTGACCCTGCCATCTGAAGCCCAATAACATAAGCCGTGCTAGCAATAGGTCCTCCTATAAGAGCTGCTAACATCATTACACGACCTGGGGTAGTATTAACACATCTTAAGAAATCTCCAAACTTACCTTTAATAATTGCATAAATCACTGCCCATACAGCGCTGCAAACATCATTTACTGCACTTCCAAGTGCCCCTAATAAATACGTAATAACAAAAGCTGATAAACCAGCTGAATTTACTCCTGTCCAATCTCCCCAAACTCCTTTAGTCATACCCAAAGTTAGAAATGCTGAGTAAAATCCATACATGAGACCTGAAAATAAAGCTATTGTAATACCCTTTTTAAAAAATTGTGCCGATAATTTCCTTTTTGCAATAACCGCAGCTTCATTAACTGTGGTATTTTCTATAATATTTTGCATCAAAAATCTCCCCCTTAAATATAACTTCTTATTCGTATAATTTTAGCGTTTTCTACCTTATAATAATCTTCTTAAACTAAATTATTTCTTAATACTATATAATAAACAAAATGAATATATATTAAACTTATTTACGCTTTAATTTCAAGTTCATTTTGTGAACAAAGTTATATTATCATTGTTCATCGTTCAAATCAATATGTTCACACAAAAAATATTATAAATTCTCATAAAAAGATTCAAACTAATTTATTCTCATTCATATTTAAGGGATTAATGAAAAATCATGCCTTTGAAAGCGCTATATCTTTAACATTTTACATGTCAATCCCCAACAGCACTCACAAACGCATGATTCTAACTTAAGAGTTATCTAATAAATAATATCCTATTAATGCCTTATTCAATTCTAATTATCTTTTAAGCTTGAATTTCAAAAGTAATTTGTCTGCCAGCTCAAAAAATACCTGATCCTTAGTAAATATAAGAATTCCAGCATATATTAAGCCACATGCAAAAACCTCCACTACGCATCCAAAAAGTATGTTATGTATAACAAGCTTTATTCCAAACGTTATAGGAATGAATATCAAAGAATAATAGAAATACTTTATATTCTCGTAAGAGAACAAATGTATATCTAATTTTATAACTTTCTTAACCAGCCTATATTCTAAACCTATTACAATAAGATTTGCTAAAAGAGTTGTACTTATAGCAGTAACCATATTAAATGTTCCTGTTAGAAATAATGTTGTATTAAAAATCAAATTAAGTATTCCTCCAATTAATACTAACATTGCATCATACTTTTCTTTTCCGTGAAGATATATTATTTGATTCGCTATTACCCCTTCAACTCCAACACTCAACATATGGATTGAAAATATAACCATAACCGGAACTGCTGCTAAAAATTCTGGTCCTCCAAAGATATATATAGCCTCTTTGGAAAGGCACAAAAGACCTATAGATGCTGGAAATAAAATCAGAAAATATATCTTTATAACCCTTTTTAGTAAGACCAAATACTCACCTTTAGATTCATTTCCCAAGTAATTAGAGAGCCTTGGCATAGTAACTTGGATAACTGTTAATAGTAGTGTACTTACTATAGTAGTTACCCTCTGAGCCATATAATAATATCCAACATCGGTAGTCCCTCCAATACTGTCTTTTAGCATAATCTTATCAAGCTGAGTATATAAAACTCCTGTATTAGAAAGAATTACAACGTAAAACATAGGTTTTAAATGTCTAAAAAATTCAAGATTAGAAAAATCAAACCTTACTTTTCTTTTTACATATACGAAACTTATTATATTATTTATAAAGTTAAATCCTATAACTAAATATAAATAAAACAAATAATCTTCTTGTTTTCTAACAAATAGCAAAATCAATGCAGAATATACTATTCTAACTATCATTGTTTTAATAGCAATGAAATCATAATTTTCTAATGCTTCATTAACCCACTCCACATAAAAAAGATTAAATACCAAATTAAATCCCATAACTATACATGTATAAAAATATGGTTCATTTTTATAAAAAATAGCTACAAATATCATGTATGCAGCTGAAGCTAGGATATTAGTAACACTTGCAAAAAGAAACAAGCTCGTAAACGTTTGTCTAAGTTTAGCCTTGTCATCACGAACTTTACTTATTTCTCTTAGTCCATACTGGTAAATTCCAAAGCTTGCGAATATTAAAAAATAAGCAGTTAGAGAATCTCCATATCCCATATAACCATATAATTCTTTACCAACTGATCTAGTAACTAATGGAAT
The DNA here is from genome assembly GCF_036699995.1 of Clostridium beijerinckii. Lineage (NCBI taxonomy): Bacteria > Bacillati > Bacillota > Clostridia > Eubacteriales > Clostridiaceae > Clostridium > Clostridium beijerinckii. The sequence goes on from NZ_CP144906.1 coordinate 5,020,601, forward strand.
TACCAAAATCGGCAATATTATGTTAAATAAGTTAAGCATTGCTTTGAATATCGCATTTTTTGAAATAGATTTAGCCATTTGTTTGCCCTCCATATACGTATTCTAATCAACAATGCACATTTAATGACCTTTGAGCGCACTGCGATAAATTAGAAATTATTTTATTAAAATGCACAGTTACAATTGAATTTATTTCTACTTAACAAGTTATTGACTTCGCTTAGCGCTTTTTTTATATAAGTTCTTGGTTGCGCTTCGCGCTTTTTTTATATGTGTATATTTTTCGCTTTTTCAATTGTACATTCTAGTTTATTCATTGTCAATTCATATACAAATTCTATGGAAAGTGTTGAAAATTTATGGACTTTTTTCTTACTTTGAGTTATAATCAAACTAACAATTGTTAGTTTGAAATTATAAGATAATAATAGTGGAATATTATGCTTATTTCTCAAACTCTAATTATAATTTATATGTATTTGTGTTTGATATATATTAATATAAATTAAGCACTTTAAAGTTATGCAATAATATTTTTGTGAGGAGTTTTTATGAATACAAGAGAAAAAATTATATCTGAATCATTAAATCTTTTTTCAAGGAAAGGTTTTGATGCAATATCTGTTAGAGATATCGCCAAAGCAGTTGGCATAAAAGCAAGCTCTCTTTATAATCACTTCAAAAATAAGCAAGATATTTTTGATACTATAATCCAAAAATATTCAGATCTAGTAAATAAATTTTTGAACAGTATCAAAATTAGGGATAATTCTGATGAGAATCTTCCTAATAAAACAAATTGGTTATCTGACGAATACTTTTTCAAAAAAAGTTCATACATTTTTAATTTTTACTTAGAAGACGAGAATATGATTAAATTCAGAAAATTGCTGACAATAGAGCAATGTAACAACTCTAAACTTTCAGATTTATATAATAAAATATTTATTGATGATATATTAGATTTTCAAACTGACGTATTTTCAAAATTAATAAGTTCAAACGTATTTATAAAAAAAGACCCTTATACATTAGCACTTCAATTTTACTCCCCAGTTTTCTTACTATTTTATAAGCACGAAAACTTAACTGATAAAGAACGTAGATTCTTAGAAAATCATATTTCAGAATTCAAAGACACATATATAGTGAAAGGATGATCACTTGTGAATGTAATTGTCATTTATGATAACTCAAGCGAGACAAATACATATAATTGTGTGCAACTCTTGCTAAATGCTCTTAAACTTAATATTGAATTAAAAGTCACGGAATTTTTCTTATCAAAAGATTATATTTACAATGGACGTCTTTCTTATCCCGATATTGATTCAAAAACTGTTAATGGTATGGAGTACATCATAAATTCATTAGATAGCTCTGATTTACTTATAATAGCTTCTCCAGTATCAAAATGTGATATTAGCAATGAAATGAAACTGTTTTTGCACAGACTATCTTGTTGTTACCTATTAAGTAGCTCAAGATCCCAAATAAATGATAAAATAGGATTGTCCATATCAACAACTTCTGGTGCTGGTCTTTTTTATACATCTAAAATTCTAAAGAGAAATCTTAATTCATTAGGAATAAAAAACACTTTAAAGTTTTGTAGAACTCTTTATGAGATAAGTTGGGAAGATGTGAGTTTAAAAACTAAAATGAGAATACATAAGGATATTTTCAAACTTTCCTACAAAATATTAGGCCTACATAATCGTACATACAATAAGAAAAGATCAATTTTAAGAAAAGTGATTTTTTCAAAAGATAATAACGCTCTTATAGATAGCAGCCCAAATATTATACAATTAAGTTCCTGGAAATATCAATCTCACTTGCATAATAGACATATTCAGTAGCCTTTTAAACATATATTTTTACATAAAAAACTACACAAAAATATACCTTTATCAAAATAAGTATATTTTAGTGTAGTTTTTCATATTTCCATATTATATTTTGCTTTTATATCATTAAATTATAATTTAAGTGCGTTTTTCAGATATGCTAGATCCTCCAATGAATCTATTTCAAATATATCATTTGATTGTATCTTTTCGATATGCACTTCCATGTCCTTAAGATTATCTACAGCAATACTATCCCAATATAAATCTCTAAAGTCTCCTTTGTTTATTGCTTCTTCAACTTTATTAGAAATAAATTCGCCATCTTTAGCAGTCCAAAAAGATGCTCCTGACATTATAAAATCAGGTTTATCTCCTTCTTTTCCAATTTCAACACTATGTATTCTGCCATCTTCATCATATTTCAAAATCCACTCACCTATTATATTTTCTTTACAAGCTGAATAATATAATGATGTTTTCGGTTTACTTTTAGGTAAGAAATTCCTTGTGATATAGTTATCTGCGTCAATTACAAATGCATCCCTAAGGTATTGCCTAACTAAATACATAGTATATATATTATTATAGATATCGTATTTATCATTAACTACTTTGATTAAATTATATTTCTTAACTATATCATCAAACTTTTCATGGAGATATCCAGTTAATACTATAATCTCGTTAATCCCAATCTCCTTTAAATTTATTATTTGCCTTTCAAGTAAAGACATCCCATTGACTTCTATTAAAGATTTTGGAGTATTTTCGGTTAATGGTCTTAATCTAGTTCCCATACCCGCTGCCATTAAAATTGCTCTCATATCTACTTTCTCCTCAGCTAATTAAAAATATATAAATCATCTTAAATTTCAATACATATAAATAAACAAATTATATCCTAGGCTTATGTGATATCTAACCAGAATTATAAATTCGATTTATAATTAAAGTTTATTTAAATATTCCTTAGCTCTATTATATCTATCTATTCCATAAGTACCAAAATCGTCTCCTTCTGCTTCCTTGATCAATGTCCAAACAGCCCATAAGAAATCTTGGCATATTTGATGAATTAATAATCTTCTTCTTGAATCTTTATCAGCATCTTTTCCTTTAAAATATAATCTAAACATTAACTCTATATCATCTTCTGAAAATTCATTTTCTAAAGAAAGAGCTGCCAAATCCCACATATCATCGTTAATCCCGCTGTATTCCCAGTCGATTAAATAAATTCTGCCTGCAGTATCCTTAACAAAGTTCTCCGAAACCAAATCATTATGAGATGGAACATATACTCTGTTGCATCTATTTAGCTCTTCTTCAAGAGCCATAACCTTTTCTCTTACTTCAGCATAATCCTCAAAAAAGTCTCCATTATCTTTTCTTAAAATCCCTTCATATTTTTCAAGTTCTCTAAACATACTGAACTCATTATCCATATGAAAATCAGTACATTCATGCAGGTCTCTTAAGATAGCTGTAACTTGTTTTAAGTTTTCTTCTTTCTTAATACTTCTATGAGTTAAAGTTTCTGCATTTTCTATAAACCTAGATATTTTAACTCCAGTTTCAAGATTGAAATAAGGTACTTCTACATTATAGCCTTTCTCAGAAGCAATCGCCGAATTAAACATTTCTGTGTTTCTATTAATCATTTGCTCTGTTCCAACACCTGCTACTCTTAATATGTATCTATCACCTTTAACACATATTTTATAATTTTTATTTGTCATACCACCTGCTGGCTCAACTTCTGTAATATCTTCATCTGTTACCTTTAAAGATTCTCTAACAATAGATTTTATGTTGCTTATCTCATAACTTAACTCTCTTCTTCTTATAGTTGGATAAAGATAATTCTTGATTTTTTCATATTCTTTAGAACTATCTGCATCCCCCCATGCAAGATCATCTATTTTAACAAAACCGATATTATAATTTCTAGCAACATCTAAAAGTACATATTCATAATTTAAATACGGATTTACATTCCCCTTAAATTCTTCAAGCATCATTGTATATAATTTATATGATATCTTAGTAAGTCCTATCATTTCTCCATCAATTCTATTAAATTGATGAATATCTTTGGACATCTTAAACAAGTGATTATCCCTTATTTCAACAAATGCTTCATCACCTGATCCACTTTCATTTGTAAAAAGAATACAATCACGATTTGGACTTTCCGCTAATTCCTTAATAGCTCTTTTTTCGAAAATCAAATCATTTTCAATAAGTAAAAAATCATCATCTATATAATCTTTAGCTAAAGATAATGAATGCATTGTTCCTGTCCACTTATAAGTGTCGCTTTTTACTAATATTATATTTTTACTATTTTTAAAAGCTTCTTCATAGTACTGACTTTCATATCCAGTTACTATGACAGTCTTAGTTATTCCATTTTCTTTTAAAATATTTAGAGTTCTATCAATAAGCCTAAAGTCTTCAATATCCAACATTCCTACAGGTTTCCCAAATTCCTCTGCCTTACCTGCTGCAAGTATTACAGCTTGTTTAACTATTTTTTTCTCTTCTTCATGAATCTTTAATCTAGTACTTTTTGCAGAAGCAATATTTTCTTCTAAAAACTTCATGCCCTTTTCAGTTACTTTATATAAAGTTCCTCTATTATTTGTTATTCTGTCAATAAATCCATCCATAGTAAATTCCTTTAAAACTGCATTAACCTTCCCAAGGGATATATTAGTTCTTTTAGCCAATTCTCTTTGATTAATATTAAAATTATCATTCAGCGTCTTTAAAATTTCTATCCTATCTTCTAACATATTACACCTAACTCCCCTTTAATTAAACATAGCATTTATTGTTCGAATTTTGAACTATAATTATTATATTCCCTAAAATTCCAGTTGTCAATAAAAACTCCCTTGTATATTTCTGCCCCAAAGTTCGCCTCTATATGATACTTGTTTAAAATCAAATACATTTGTTTTAATTTGAACTCTTAATATTTAAAAAAACACTAAGAGGAAAGCCAAACTCACTTTTCGCTTGCCTAAATCTTTAATCAGACAAGCGAAAGTTGAAAAACCTCCCTCTTAGTGCCTTTTGTATAGAAATTTCTAAATCCCTGCTATACACGTACGTATTTGATTTGTAAATATAATCTTACATCCACCAATCATAATTCATTGGAAACTGTAGAAATAGCATAATCTTTATTTCGATGAGCTATATGTACACTTAGAAGTCATAGCTCAACAAAACTATAAATATTTTTAGTACATAGCTCCATCTTGTCCAAATTTATATACACCATCATCGATATACATACTTTGATTTACAACCATTTGTCCATTTGGAGTAAAGTAATACCATTTTCCATTTAAATTTAACCAGCCTTTTTTCATTACTCCATTTAGTCCTAAGTAATACCAGCTATTATTTAAATTCATCCATCCTTTTCTCATCTCTCCAGTTGTTGGATCTAGATAATATGTTTGACCAGTCTTATCATCAACTTTCCAACCTGATGCTCTATATCCTAAATTATTTAGATAGTAGTACTTTCCGCCAGTAGATACCCATGCATTTTTAACTTGTCTGCTCTTTTTATCGAAATACACTGGCTTTCCATTTACAGTTCCCCATTCATCATATTTGGTTAGATCTACCCAACAATCATTATAATCATCGTAAAATTGATCATCATCACTGCCGCTATCATTATTATCATCATTATCCCAATCCGAAGAATCAACTCTATAAACTTCTAAAGTGTAAGTTTTAGTCTCTTTGCCATCTTCAGATATAACCTCTATATCAATCTCCGTTTTCTGAGCTCCTTTAAGGCTAACACTTATTGCAGAATCTAAATATTCCTCTCCATTAACACTAATTGTTGATTTAGAATCTTCTGCTATTGGAGTTACATTAATCTTAGATACACTTTGATCAACTCGAACTTTAGTTATATCTTCTTTAGGATCAAATGTATAATCTCCTTGGCTAAGAATAACATTTTTTAAATTAGCATTACTACCTTTTGAATTATTTTTAATTACAATACTGTATGTCTTACTAGTTTTTCCATCCTGCGCTGTAACAACTATAGTTATGGTTGTATTGCCATTTGTATTTAAAGGAATTTCATTTGCTTCTCCAGAAGTTAAATCGTAAGTTGCATCACTTCCATTAATACTTGCAATAATTGACTTAACATTATCATCTTGGGCTATCGCTGTTATTTTTTCTGTTGTATCTTCTTTTGCCACAGTAGTTGTATAATCTAATTTATCACTTGAAAATCCAGAATTTCCATCACTATCAGTTAAAGTATATCCTGAAATCTTTAATGAATTTAATGAAGCATTGCTTGAACTTGCGCCTGGATCTGGTGTCACTTCACCTGTAAAATTTTCTGGAAGATAAAACACATAACTATCTCCTACAGTATACGTACCAGTTTTGACTTTTACATCCTGTCCATTCTCATCTTTCTTTATTTCAACCTTATCATAATAGGCTTGAACAACCATTTTCTTTCTACTATGAGCAATATTCACATTAAGGCTAGTACTTCTTAAAAGATCGCTATCAGGTAGATTATTCACTGATTCAGTGGCCTCCTCAAGATTAGTACTATTTACATCATCTGCAAAAAATACTTTTATATACTCATGCTTATCGCTTTGATGACCTGTAAAAGAAACTATAACTGAATTTGCATCAGGTGACCCATAATACAAATCATAACTACGCCTCGATGAAGTAAAACTAACTTCCCCATTATTCGCTTTAGTTACTCCTGGTTGTGTTAACACAACATCACTATTGCTATCTGTAGTTTTACTAAATTCTAAATTCATTGTAAAGTTATTATCATTATTTATAACAACGACATCTAATAGATATCTCGCTAATATCTTTGACGAATTAGTTATATTTCCATCTTTTCCTTCATAGGCATCTATCTGTATCTGATTATAATCTGAGCTCGTATCAAAATTAACATATTGTTTTCCATTCTTTAGCTGTGATTGTTCAGTTTTAGTCTTACCTGATGAATCCTTATAATTATTGGTAACAGTATATGCTACATTGTTACTGGATTGAGATCTTATTAACGTAGGATTTATACTTATCATTCCAGCTCTTGAATCTACATATATTTTTCCTTTATATTCTGAAAAGCCAGATGTAGTTTTTGTAACAGTAAACGACTTTCCAATATATGCTTTAACATCATCATCATCATTAAAGTCAAGCTTTGTTATTCCTGCATTTTTTAAACTATAATCTTTTTCTGCATCTAATTTATTGTATCTAATTTCTACTGCATATGCCTTCGCTATCTTTACAGTAGAGCTACTGTCGTTAGCAACTGAGTTTACCTTAATTACTATCAAATCCGACTTGCTTCGATTTGATAAATCCCCGGATAATTTCTGTCCGTTAAGACTGAAGCTTCCATCAACAGCACGTATACCATTCTTATATAATTCAACACCTTTATCTAAATTAATCATATCTCCAAAAGTCATGATATATTTTAATGCTGAAAGTGAGTCTGGCACATCAAAATTATATCTTAATTTCATATTCGGATCTGGTGTCACTGCAGTTGAATACAAAAATGGTACTGTATTATTTTCATTTTTTGTAGGATCTGAAATCTCATCTTTATCATTAAATGCATCTGCATCACCAACATAAGCTTTAAATGTCATTTCACTTATTTGGTTAGTTGCATAATCCTTACCATTTTCTATTGTTATTGATTTTTCATATTTTGTAACTGTCTTCTCTCCAGCTGGATCCGGAGTTGCATCTTGTGTTACAGTCCCATCAGAATCTTTAGTTTCTTTATATATTATTGACAATGTTGTTATTTTAACTGCATATTTAATTTTATTAACCCCTGCTGGTAAACCTGTTATCTTTACCCCTATTCTTTCCGAATCATTTTCTACAGGAGTCGGTCCACCATTTCCTGTACTGTTACTATAACTTAAAGTTATTCCCATCCCTGCCACAGCATTTTGTCCGTCTGTATTAGCAGTTCCATCATCATTGATTAGTATAGCTTCATTTATAGCCTTAACAACTATTTCCTGCTTTGTTACTCCAGTAATTGATGATTTTGAATCTTTCGCCTGTTGTATCAATTCAGCTTGAGTCTTTTGAATATTTTTAAGAGATATGTCAAAATTATCCTCAAGAGAATTAGCAGTATGTATCTCTTCTTGAGTAGTGCTATCTATTCTACTTGGAAGAGGTGTCATAGTCCCATCTAAATTTACTCTGCTAGCTGTAGCTTCTGCTGGTACATCCTCAGCTTTTGCTACTTCTGAATTAAATCCAAGTGGTAAAAGTGATATTATACTCGTAAATACCACTATTAGCGCTATAAACTTTTTTTTAATCTTGCTCATCATTCTCGTCCTCCTTAAATTGTGCTTTAAATTCAAAATTTAGTTTATATATAGCCGCTCGCCTATTTATCTCATCATATTAAGACATATCTTAGAATTATATTAAATAAAAAATACCTAAATTTATATAAATCCTTTATGTGTTAATATGTTATAATAAATTACTATTATTTTACTAATTTTAAATACATTCCATTATTTATTATCGAATCATTTCCTTGTGCCTTTAGACATTTATATCCTTTATATGAATGTATTAATGTGTATTCATTAAATTTGCCTAAAAATCATATAATATAAAATAATGACTAATATTATATTAATATCTAAATAAAAAATAACCTTCCATAATATAATACAGCAGTTATATATTATGGAAGGTACTTTTATTAAACTTCTATAGTCTTATTCATATTCCCTAAGTGAAACACTTTATGATTTTCCTTTAAACGAACTTTTGCATTTTGGACATGTAATAGACATTTTTCCTTTTCCTCTTGGTACTCTTAATTTTTGTTTACAATTTGAGCAAGTATAGTATTTATAGGTCTTTAATGTTTTTATTCTATTTATATTATTCTTGAACCACATTACTATTTTATTTTTAATTTTTAAATACTTATAATTCTCATTTCTCCTCTTATATATATTTCTTGAAAATATCCTAAACATACATATCATTGCAGGAGTATATGCTAATATTACTAAAAATCTTAAATTATTTGGTACGAAATTCATTACCAACAACAGTATAAAAGATAAAACAAGTAATGCTTTGGATAATTCATCTCCACCATATCTTCCAAACATAAATCTTCTTAACCTATCCATGGACTTCACCTCTTTTGAATTCTATTAATATAAAATATAGTATAATTAATAAGATCTATCAATATTTATATTATTAATAATCCATTAATTTTTTAGTATATACATTCGTAATCAAATCCCGCAAAATTTTACAACCTATCAGTTTAAATATAAACTTACTTTTTTACTAGAAAATATAACCAATTCATTAAGTTATAAATCATTTCATCTATAGCACATAAAATAAAGTAACAGTCTAAAAGCTATATTAATACTTCTTATAAAACACGAAACAAAATAATGCTATGTTAGGTATATCGCAAACATTTTACTAATGCAGGATAATGAAAAATATGCTTACGAACATTTTTTATTCTTTACTGTTAGTATTATTATAAAAAAATAATACAATATACCGATTATTATTTTCAAATAATATATCAGTATATTGCATTAAAACTTTTCTCATCATATTTTTATAGCTATTAAATTGCCCATTCTGTTCAGTAGTAAAATCATTTAAATTATTGTTGAAACTGCATTAGCAATTGCTGTTGCTTCTACATCTTGATATGATGAATCTGCACATTTTTTAGCTTCATTTGTATTTGTTATAAATCCTAATTCAACTAAAACAGCTGGCATTGTAGTATTTCTACATACAAATAAATTACCATCTTTAGCACCTCTATTTATAGCCCCTGTGCTATTTGTAAGAGATGATGCTATGGATGAAGCTATATTCATGCTTTTAGAAAGCCTATCGTAACTATATCCGCCACCAAAACTTTCATCTTGTGATCTTGAGCTGTAATAAACTTCAACTCCTCTTGCTGATTCTGCGTCAGCTGAATTGTGATGCAAACTTATGAATAAATCAGCCCTTGAATTATTTGCTATATTAACTCTATTAGTAAGGCTTTGAGTAACTCCTAAGACTTCTCTATCAGATGATTTCCTAGTCATGATTACTGTATATCCATTTGCCTCAAGCTTTTCTTTCAACTTATCCGCAACCTGCATATTTAAATCTCTTTCAGAATATGTAATGCCATTATTAGTTGAATATGCGCCATCATCACCGCCAAAGTTATGCCCCGGATCTATAACTATGACTTTACCGTTTGTGCTTCCAGGCATTCTATCTCCTCTTTTTCCATCTTCACCTATCTGCCATCCATTTATAACTGTATTCTTAGCCATTGCTCCTGAAACAGGCAATAAATAGTAATAGGCATTTCCAGATAAAATCCAGCCTGTTGCCATAGTGCCATTACTTCTTAAATAGTACCATGTTCCATTAAGCTGAAGCCAATTTGTCGCCATAACTCCATTGGAATACAAATAGTACCAACTTCCATCTGGTTTAATCCATCCAGTCAGCATACTTCCATCAGTATTGAAATAATACCATTGTCCACTAATTGAACCCCATCCAGTCTTCATTGCTCCACTTGAATCTAAAAAATATTTCCTACCATCAATCAAGTTAAATCCAGTAATCATACTTCCATCTCCTTGAAGATAGTACCACTTATTGCTATCTTTTATCCATCCAAGCTGCATTGCTCCACTTGATTTAAAGTAATACCATTTTCCTCTTAAAAGACTCCAGCCTTTTGCCATACTTCCATCACTATATAAGTAATACCAGTTACCATCAGGCTTAATCCACCCAGTAACTTTAGACCAATCCGAGTTGTAGTAGTACCAATTTCCATTTTCAAATCTCCAACCTATTGATGAAGAAATACCTTTACTACCATCCGGCGATGCTGGGATTGGCTTGGTTGCTTCCATTCCAGTTGGAACTGTTGTATTTGTTTGAGGCTTATCAGTTCCTACAGTTTTACCTGAGTCGTTATCACTACCAGAATTTTTAGAAGTGTCATTATCTGATTTTGATACAATTCCTGCTGAGACTAATAAATCATTATATAATTGATTAACCTCTTCTCCATATGTAAGACTTGGAGCCCACTTTCCACCTAAAGCATTTACCGTTACTACTGTACCTTTTATGGTAATAAAATCCCTTGGGTCATATGAATCACTCCTTGGATATCCATCTACACCTGCATAAAGTGCTAGATGGTCTAAATGAGCTTGAACACCTTCATCCCATGTGTTGAATTTTTGATGAGCATTTGGATCATTATCCAATCCACCAGCACTTATTTTCAATCCACATGGATTATGGTAGCTTTCATTTATAACTACTCCAAATTTACCATAGCCTGTTTCCTTTGCAGCTTGCACATATGCCACAGCTGGATTAACATTTCCATGCTCTGGCGAATACTTCCAATATAACTTTGCCAGATTAATAAACGCATCTGTTGCACCTTTTGATTTAGCCCATTGTTCAGCCTGTTTTGCTGTTACTTTCGTCTCTGATACTATCTTAATATCAGTGATAGCAGCTTTTACGCTAGTAATAGGAATTAATATTAAAACTATCACAAAAGCAAAAAATAATGTAGTCGATCTCTTAATAGCCTTCAAAACAGCTTTCCCCCGTTCTATTTAGTTCTAAAGAACAAAAATTATATAGACAAATTTTCCCTAAAAGTAGTTTGCCTATTATATAGTACAAGCTTTCATTCTATTTTAGGTACTAATATATCCAATTATATGGCACTATCTTAAGGAAAATTATCGAATATAATCATAAACTTAGCAACAAGGCTACATAAATTTACATTTTTTATATTCTTTAATTATACAATTCGCTAAATATTAGTCTTACTAATAATAAATGCTTTTACTAAAACCAACGACTTTGCTAATACATACTCTGATAAATAGATAAAAACCTTGAAATGTTATTGAATAACACTTCAAAGCCTTTATTTAATACTTATCTAATGTAAATTTTGTAATTATAATATACATATTGATGGTATGAACTCAACTATATCCAACTTTAGTTTTCTCCCTGGATCTTAGTTAATTTAATACAATTACATTTTAAATATTACCAGCGATAACTTCTGCTATTGCTTGAGCTACCTTTTTTTGACTAGTTGGATCAGCGCATCTTGCTGCTTCTTCTTTATTGGTTATAAATCCAACTTCAACTAAAACTGCTGGTATATTGGTATTTCTACATACAAATAAATTTTGTTCCTGTCCACCTCTATTATTTAAGCCAAGCTTATTAGCAATATTATTATTTATAAGAGTTGCCATTTGCTTACTTCTTTCTATTCTATTGCTATCTAGTTTTCCCCCAAACTTAGAGTCTTGGGCTTCTGAACTATAAAGAGTCAGAACGCCTTTCGCTGTCTCCCCAGCTGAATTATGATGTACGCTTATAAAGAAATCTGCATTAGCATTATTTGCAACATCAACCCTATGAGTAAGACTCGTAACTAATGAGCCATATGAAGGCTGCTCACCAAGATTTCTCGTCATTATCACATTATATCCTCTATTTTGAAGTTCTGTCTTTAACTTATCTGCAACTTGCATATTTAGAACTGTTTCACTGTAAGTAACTCCATCAATAGTGCTTTCAGCACCGTAATCTTTGCCATAATCATGTCCTGGATCTATTACTATAGTCTTTTTACCATTTGAAGAATTACTTCCTGCCGAAGGGCTATTTCCTGAATTATCTTCATCGTCTTGATCTGTTGGAGTATTATTTCCTGAACTATCTTCATCATTTTGATTAGATGAAGACTGCTTTTTCCCATCAGAGCCAATCTTAAATCCATCTATTGTTGTATTAGTAACCATTCTTCCTGTTGAAGTATCTAGGTAATACGAATCTCCATTAGATGTAACCCATCCTGTCGCCATTGTACCACTGTCTTTTAAATAATACCATGCTCCACCAAGATTAATCCATCCTTTCGCCATAGCTCCGGTTTCATACAAATAATAGTAAGTTCCATTATCAATAATCCATCCTGTTGCCATACTACCATCTGTATTAAAGTAATACCAGTAATTGTTCAATTTCATCCAACCAGTAGTCATGGTTCCGTTATCATTAAACATATACTTCTTATTGTCTATATTTTTAAGACCAGTTACCATGCTTCCATCGCCTTGAAGATAATACCACTTAGCATTTTCCTTGAACCATCCAGTTTTTATCTTTCCACTTTTCTCAAAGTAATACCACTTATTATTTATCTTTGTCCAACCATTATAAGTAGCCATAGCTCCAGAATCATTTAGATAATATAATCCTGATCCATCAAATTGAAATCCAGTTTCCATGGCACCTGAATCCTTTAGTAAATACCAGTTATTATCTACTTGCCTCCAACCTTTTGCCATAGCACCTGATTTATCTATATAGTACCATGTTCCATTATCTTTTATCCAGCCAGTTGTCATTTTACCATCTTCATCATTTAAGTAATACCAATTTTTATCTGGTTTAATCCAACCGACTGCTTTGGTAGTATCTGATTTGTAGTAATACCAAGCTCCATTCTCATACTTCCAACCAATATTTGATGTTATACTAACACTATTGTCTACAGTATCATTTGCACTTTGAGGTTTATTCTCTGTAATAATATCAGATGCATTTGGTGCGCTAGGCTTACTTTCAGGAGTTGCTGGATTTGGTGACGCATTTGATGGTTGATTATCTGGAGTTTTACCATTATCTTTTGGATAATCTATTCCAGCATAATCCATTAAATTTTTGTATAATGCATTAACTTCTTCTCCATATGTAGCACTAGGTGCCCACTTTCCACCCAAAGAATTTACCGTAGTTGCTTTACCCTTAATTGTCACAAAATGTCTTGGATCATACGTATCTTTTCTTGGATATCCATCTGCTCCTGCATATAGAGCCAAATGATCCAAATGTGCTTGTACACCTTCATCCCAACTTTCAAATTTTTGATGTGCATTTTTATCAGTATCGCCTCCACCAGATGGATTTTTAAGTCCACATGGATTGTGATAACTTTCATCTAGAACACCACCAAAATTACCATATCCAGTCTCTTTTGCCGCTTGTACATATGCGATTGCTGGATTTACATCACCATGTTCTGATGCGTATTTGAAGTAGAGATCTGCTAAATCAGCAAAAGTATCTGTTGCTCCTTTAGATTTAGCCCAACTTTTTGCTTGCTTTGCAGTAACCTTACTTTCTGAAATTATTTTAAAATCAGTAGTTGCAGCTTGTGCACTTAATCCTGGAATTAAACTTAATACAACTGCAAATGCCAAAGCAAATGTTGTAAATTTCTTTTTAATATTCAAAACAGTGTGCCACCTCCTTACATTTGATTTTAACAAAAAACGTCATGGCATTAAAGGCAAATTTGAAAAAATGTGGACTTTTTTAGAATAAAACCACAGTTATTGTTTTTTATCAATAAATTTCATAGCTTTAATCAATTTTTAATATGTAAATGTGTTAATTAATTACAATCATATATCTGTTTTATAGTAAAACTATATCTAGAGTTCTAATAAAACACATTATCAGATATGCTTAGAATATATAAGCTGAATTATAATGTATATATATCTTCAAACAAAAATATTTTATTGCACATAATTAAAAGAGAGCCTGTTTTAGTGCTCTCTTTTAGTGACTATGGTGTCTCCTACAACCTGCAAGATCACTCTTACAGTCATTTAGGTTGTCTATTAAATTGTCTACTAATTTATCTGTAAGACACATTTGGTTACATAACAGCTTTTCGTTAGTATTGATTAAATGACAAATAAAATTTTGGTTAGTAAATGCATATAGAAATAATAGTACCGTTACTAGACGACTTAATACGGCTTCTTGATTTCCTACAACCATTGTAGACAAAGTTAGGTCACTAATTGGTTCATTACAATTTGCTCCAAGAGTGTTTGCTCCGGGACTTTCAAAGCCAGGATCACAATAGTTACAGTTACTCATTCTCTTCCTCTCCATGTACAAAGATTTTATATAATAATAATATGAATAATCTTGTCGTTTTGTTACTTGATAAATAAAAGTATTATTATTTAATAAATACATAATAATAATTTGAACAATATATTTTATCAAAAGTATAGATTATAACTGCTAGATATGTCAGATCGAAAGGAGAATTTATGCTTAAACTATTATTCGCTAACGCTGCAATGCTTATATCTTTTTTATATTTAGGAAGCCAAATGCTAAATGATGAATTTATAAAATCAAATTCTAAAATAAAAGTTAAATTATGCTTTGGTATACTATCTGGTTTATCTGGATGTATACTTATATTTTATGGAATTAATTTGACTCAAAATACAATAATAGATTTTAGAAGTATTCCCGTTATAATCGCTTCAATTTATGGGGGATTTATACCAACTTTCATAAGTGTATTCATAATAATACTATTTAGACTTACTTTTTTTGAAATAAGTTTTTCTTCTTTAATTACTTCTGCAAATTTATTCATATTACTAATAATTTTTACTATTATATCAAAATACAAGATAAATTTTTCAAAGAAATATTTTTTAATGACTATAGTTAACATAATATCAACAATAATTTGGATTTCATTAGTTTTAAAAGATATGAATCTTATACTCCCTGCTCTAGGAAACTTTGTTATTTCTATAATAATGGTTTCTACTGTAGTTTATTACGAATTAAACTACATTTCCAAAACTAATAAAATGTATAAAAAACTCAAAGTAGACTCGAGAAAAGATTTTCTTACAGGGCTTAATAATGTAAGAGCATTTAACGGAATATTAGATAAAACAATTAGAAATACCGTACAAAAGAAAGAAAACTTATCAATTCTCATGATAGATATTGATTTTTTTAAACATATTAATGATACCTACGGGCATCATTCTGGGGATTTAGTATTAAAACAACTTAGCAAAATTTTAATTGATTCTTGTAGAACTTTTGATGTTATCTCAAGAAATGGTGGTGAAGAATTCACTGCAGTTTTATTAGATTGCAATTACAAACATGCGGTTGATATTGCAGAAAAAATAAGAAAAAATGTAGAATGTAATACTTTTAAACTTGACAATAATGCCACTGTAAAAGTAACTGTTTCCATCGGGATTAGTTCATACCCTGATATAACAAAAAATATAAATACCCTCTTAAGTAAGGCTGATAATGCCTTATATTTAGCAAAACGTACAGGAAGAAATAAAGTATGTTAAAATATAACTACTTACTATATATTTATACTTAATAAAATTCATACATTATAAAATCACTACATACAAAATATGGCATTTATAAAGATAATTATTTAAAATTTATGAAGAATATTTTTAGAACATATATATAATACTTATAAAAATAATAGCGACATAGTTTATACGATGCACTTCCTTGATAACGCATTATGACTATTGATATTATAAGTTCAACTAAGATTCAGGTATAGATCAAACGACTCCACCCGAATCGAGTTTTACCTTAAATATAAAGCTGTTGTTGGCTTTAAAATAATTATCTATATTCTAAGTATTTTAACAGCAGTATTTGATTTATCAGAAAAAATTGTGTAGTTGAATAAAGTTTTGTTTTATTTTCTCCTACTGAAATTGGATGTGTATAGAATTGAAGACTAATATCACTGATAGAAGCTAATTCATTATTTCCAACCTGAGTAATAGAAATAATTTTCACATCTTTTTCCTTTAACTTTTGCGCAAACTCATTCATAAATAAATTGTTTCCAGATAAAGATAATAAGAAAAAAATATCTTTTGAAGATAAAGCATCTAAAATAATGTTAGTTTCTTCCCTTCCCTCTATGACATATATTAACTTATTGCCAAAAATCATGCTACGCTTTAAATCTTTTGCTGCATTTTTTTGCACTGCTCCAGATCCATAAACATAAATTTTATCTGCCTTCTCAACTAATTCAAATACATCGTAGAAATCTCTTTCTTTCATAATTTCCATGGTCTTCTCAATATCTTTATATGTTTTTTCAATTTCTTTATTATCGAATGAATTTCGCTGCTTGTCTTCCCATTTTAAATGAATTTTCATTTCACTATATCCTTGTAATCCTAATTTATGTGTAAAACGTAAAATAGTTGTATGAGAAACATTACATTTAGAAGCTAATTCTTGTATTGACATGGTTTGGCACTCTTTTTTATGGTGTAAAATATACTTCCATATATACAAATCACTTTCATTTAATTTTTCATAATTTTCATCAATCAACGTTTCCAATTTCATGCTTTTCTTCCTTCTTATTTTTTTGTGTTTTATATTCCATATATTTCAAAAATAATATTTCAATTAAAATAAAGTATGATGTTAAAGATTCAAAATCTATGTCATTATAGATACTTGGTATAAGAGCTGTAGATGTATATAGATTATAATCACTTAATTTAGCTAAAGAATTATCTTTTAACTTTGTTATTGATATAATAGGAATATTTTTAATTTTCAAGTTTTTAGCAAAATCCATAATAAATTGATTCTCACCTGATACTGAAATAATCACGAAGACATCTTCATCTGTGGCCAAATCTACTATAGCATTTGCTTCAGTATAACCGCTTAAGTCATAAAATATTTTTCCAGCAGTTAAAAAAGTGCGCTTAAATTCTTTCTTTATGGACGACTGTACCATTCCTATTCCATATACATAGAGTGTTCTGGATTTATCAATCAATTCAAAAATATCTGTACAATCCTTTTCTTTTATATTTTTTATTACTTCATTATAAACATCACAAACAGCTTCTACATTACTAACATTCTCTTTTGACTTTTCATTATCAAGCTTTAAATAAACCTTTAATTCCCCATATCCCTTTAGAGATAATTTTTGTGAAAATCTAAGAATAGTCGTTCTAGAAACATTACATTTATGTGCTAATTGATCTATAGCAAGAGTTTCACACTCTTTTCGGTGCTTAGAAATATAATTCCAAATATATAAATCATTCTCATTTAATTGCTTATGGTATTTGTTTATAAGTTCATCTAGTTTCATAATATTCCCCACCACTATTTTCTACTTTGTTTCATGTTTCTTTAAATTCTACTCTATAATTTATCTTTTGTCTATTATTGTAAATACTCAATGAATTAATTCTGGAATTTAGTTGGAATAAAAACTAAAGGCTAATATATCTTTTCTAAAAAAAAGAGAAACAAGTCCTCTTGAACTCATTTCTCTTCTTTATATAATATAAATAAAGTTTTATAAGCTATTGTTTTTTATTGATATAGGTAATATATTCTAATTACTTTAATTCAGGCCAATAACCTTTGTTAGCCTCAATTAAATCATCTAATATTAATTTTGCAACTCTTGCACTTGGTACTGTCTTCGAAAGAGTAAGTGATTGCCATAACTTTTGATAACTTCCTTCTATCCATGCTTCTACTGCTAATTTTTCTACACTTACTTGCTGTTCCATTAATCCCTTTTGGAACTGAGGAATACTTCCTTGACATATTCTTTCATAACCATTACTTCCAACGATACATGGTATTTCAACCATTGCAGTTCTATCGAAGTTTTCTACAGCACCTTCATTTGGAACTATAAGTAAGAATCTTTCCCTTGTATTTTCAGCTATTGCACATGCTAAATCTACAATATATGTTGCATGTGCATCCACTTCAAAACCTCCGTCTTTGCTTGTACCACTTTCAATAATTTTTTTACATATTCCAAATACATGTTTTTCTCTTCCATCCATTACTTCATTTGCACGAGTATATTCTGGATTCGAAGTTTCCACCACATAATCTGAGAATAAATAATATTTTAAATATGTGTTTGGAATTGTTGTTGGATCTACTGCAAATATATCTCTTGCCTTTTGAAAAGTGTGTACCCAGCTTTCATCTACATGTTGATTTGTATCTGATAATGCATCTGCAAATCCATTTGCTGCCATGTGTTCTTTAATTTGTGGCATTAAATCATTTCCATCTTTATCATAAATTTTTGACCACCATCCAAAATGGTTTAATCCATAATATGATACTTGCATTTCTTTTCTAGATTTAAGGCCACACATACTTGCCATTTTTTCTTCTAAATCAATTGGCATATCACAAATATTTAATATTTTTGAGTTTGGTCTTAATCTTCTTGTTGCTTCTGCCACTATAGCTGCTGGATTTGAATAATTTAACATCCAAGCATTTGGCGAATATTTTTCCATATAATCTAGTATTTCAATAACTCCTCCAATAGAACGCATCCCATATGCAATCCCTCCTGGTCCACAAGTTTCTTGTCCTACCACTCCATATTTTAGTGGAATCTTCTCATCTTTCTCTCGCATTGCATATTTTCCAACACGGATATGAGCTAATACGAAATCTATATCACTAAATGCTGTTTCTGGATCAGTTGTATATGCAAATTCAATTTCTGGAGCATGTTCTTTTAGGTGAATTTCACATGCCTTTGCTACAGTTTCTTGTCTACTTGCATCATTGTCATAAAATTTAATAGATCTAATTGGAAATCTGTCCATATGTTCTAATAGCATAAGTACAATTCCTGGTGTAAACGTACTTCCTCCACCTGCTACTGTAATTGAATACTTCTTCTTTGCCATTTTTCTTCCTCCAAAACCTGCTTATTTTTTGCTTTGTTATCTTTTCTGAGTACATAATACACCCGAGAAAGGTACCTTACAATATATATGAAGCCTTTAGGGAAATAAGCATTTCAAGTGTATTTCTTAACATTTTCTGTGACTTTTCACAGGAAATTTCTGTTATGAAATTATATATTTTTTTAACTAGTTGAAATTTAAAACTAGATTTTACATAACTCTAAATCCTTCAATGATATATGATTTATAAAATAAAAAGCCGACCTCTGCTACGCAGAAATCAGCTTTTAATTTATTTAAAAATATTGTTTGTTGCATATTAATTCTAAAATTAGCAGATAAGCAAATGCATACTAATCTATCACTATAATTCCACCTGAAATAGTACTAAAAGACTTTATTCCGTTTATTTTTAAGACATTCTTTAACCAAGAATTATATGCTTTTAATGTTCAATCAATAAAAATAAAAGTGAAATTATATACCATACATTTTTAAGCTTAACTTCTCCAACTATCTTTACAGTAACGCTTCAAAGTCTTCTCTTACTCGCGCAACTTTCAATCCAACAATAACTTGATAGGATTTTCCATTTACAGAACATCCATGAGCTCCAATAGATTTAAAATAAGGATCATCCTTACAAAGAGATGGATCATTTACATTTACTCTTAAACGAGTTGCACAATTTGTAACATCAACAATGTTATCTCTTCCGCCTAATCCAACTAAGATATTTTCTGCAAATACTGACTTACTACTATCTTTTGAATCACTTTTTTTCTCTCTATACTCTGCTTTTGAATGAAATTTTATATCTTCTTCTTCATCTTCCCTACCAGGAGTTTTAAAGTTAAATTTCAAAATTAAGGTCCTAAATACTATGAACCAAATTCCTGTAAAACAAAGTCCTATAGCAAACTGGAGTAAATATTGGACCCAATGATTTCCCATTAGAGGAATCCAATTTAAAGAAGCCATTTCAATAGCTCCACCAGAGAATATTCCTACAATCCCCACAATATACATAGTTGTTGAAATTGTTGCTGCAAGTAGTGCATGTACTACAAATAGCACTGGTGAAATAAATAAAAATGTAAATTCAATTGGTTCTGTTACACCACACAAAATTGCAGTTAATGTAATAGGTATTAGTAACGCCAATACCTTTTTTCTCTTTTCAGGTTTTGCTGTTGCATAAAATGCTAATGCAATACCTGGACATCCAAAAATTTTAGAGTATCCTGTAGCTGTAAATCCTGCTTCTGGTAATAACGATTTCAAAGAGGCTTTAGAAGCTGCTATTTCTGGTAACTTTGTTGCCCAGTAAGAATAAAGACCTCCTGGCACTACAACATTATCATAATAAAACGGAGAATACAGTATATGATGTAATCCAAATGGAATTAAAGCACGTTCTAAGAAGATGAACACCCATACACCTAATGCCCCTGCACCTTTTACAAAACCTTGAAAACTATGCATTCCAAGTTGAATTTTAGGCCATATAAATGCCGCAAGAACTGCTACTGGAATCATAACAAAGAATCCGATCATAAATACAAATGTAGATCCGCTAAACGTTCCCAACCATTCTGGTAATTCAGTATCAAAAAAACGGTTATGTAAATAAATTACAAGTCCTGAAATGAGTAATGCACCAATCATTCCCATGTCCAATGTCTTAATATTGGCTATCATGGTGAGACCGCTAGTTCCTCCTACTTGAGCAGAGAAATCAACTCCAAAAAATTCGCCCCACTGTGAAATGATAGTGCTTAGAAAATAATGAAATGTTAAATATAATACGAATGCCTCCATGCAACATCTTGCATTTTGCTTTTTTGCCATTCCTATTGGAAGCCCTACTACAAATAATAATGGTAATTGATTAAATACAGTCCAGCCACCCTGTAAAACTACATTCCAGCATTTAAACCACAAGTTACTTGGATCTGCTAATCCTCCCATAATTGTCTGTGTAGTAAATAATGTTCCTATACCAATTATAATACCTGCAAATGAAAAAAGTAGAACAGGTGTAAACATCGCTCCACCGAATTTTTGAATTTTCTGCATCATTTTTTCTTCATCCTTTCTCTGTTTTCTACAATTTCATGTTAACATTATCATTTTTCATTATCAATATTCTGTAGTACTTTAGGAATTAAACTAATCTTTATGAAATTTTTCACTTTTTACGTGAATTTTCACACTATTATGTAATACTATTGCTTTTAAATAAAATATAAGTAAAATTAACCTATATTATACTTAATACACCTTAGTTGAATCTTGTGATTTTATTTTACGCATTCTACTTAAGAATACACATATCAATAAGAAAGTTGACTAGTATAATTCATTGTAATTATGTTAACGTTATATAATAATTAGAATACACGAAAGAGAGGTGAATGACTTTTTGAAGATTATCGTTTAGAAATATTTTCTCCTTATATATCCCAATAAAGTAGAATATATCTAAAAATATCTTTAATATAGTCATATATTTATGTTTAATTTTTTTAAAAAACCATTAACTATAATTGCTCCTATTTCAGGAAGAACTATAGATCTAAGCGAAGTTCCTGATCCAGTATTTGCAGACAAAATGGCGGGTGATGGAATCGCAATTAATTCTACTGGTGATATAGTTGTTGCACCTTGTGACGGTACTATATCATTAATAATGGATAGTGGACACGCTTTTGCAATAACCACTAGTAATAGAATTGAATTATTAGTTCATGTAGGCTTAGAAACTGTTTCATTAAATGGTGAAGGATTTGAAATCTTAAAATCTGTTAATACTAAAGTAACTGCTGGTACACCTATTTTAAAACTGGACAGATCATTTATTGAGTCAAAAGGCATATCACTAATAACACCAGTCTTAGTAGCTAACCCTGATAAATTAAAAGAATTAAATCCAATTCTTAATAAAGAAGTTTGTCATGGTAAAGATATAGTTATGGAATGCAAATTGTAAAAAACATCAAATCAAAAAACTTTATATTATGGTTATAAATCAGCTATAAGTAAAAAAATCCCTATTGGGATTTTTTTATTTATAATTTATTTTTTATTAGATTGTATTCATCTAATTATTATTCTTCACTTTTTCCTACACCAGATAAGATTATTCCCTTATTATGTTCTAGCGCCCAGCTTATACCCCAGTCATTTTGGAATATAAGAAGATTTCTATCCTTAAAATCTTTAACCTTCTTAGTATCGGAAGTTAAGTTTAATGAATCCATGTTAACATCTTTATTTTCAATCCACCTTACATATCTGTAATCTAATCTATCCATTTTAACATCAACATTATATTCACTATTTAATCTGTATTCCAATACTTCAAATTGAAGCACACCAACAACTCCAACTATGATTTCTTCCATACCAATATGAATTTCCTTAAATACTTGAATTGCTCCTTCTTGGGCGATTTGAGAAACACCTTTTATAAATTGTTTTCTCTTCATAGTATCTACTGGTCTTACTCTTGCAAAATGTTCTGGTGCAAAGGTTGGAATTCCTTCAAATTTAAATTTCTTTGATGGTGCACATAGTGTATCTCCAATTGAAAATATACCTGGATCAAATACACCGATTATATCTCCTGCATAAGCTTCTTCAACAATTTCTCTATCTTGAGCCATAAATTGTTGTGGTTGAGCTAATTTAATCTTCTTTCCACCTTGCATGTGGTATACATCTTCACCTTTATTAAATTTACCTGAACAAATTCTCATAAATGCGATTCTATCTCTATGAGCCTTATTCATATTTGCTTGAATTTTAAATACAAAAGCAGAGAACTTATCATCAAATGGATCAATAGTTCCACCACTTGAATTTCTAGCAAGTGGTGATGTAGTCATTTCTAAGAAATGTTCCAAGAATGGTTCCACACCAAAGTTAGTTAATGCTGATCCAAAAAATACTGGTGTTAATTCTCCACGACGTACAACATCTAAATCTAATTCATCTCCAGCAATATCTAAAAGCTCAATATCTTCCATTAATTTATCGTGAAGAGCATCTCCCAATATTTCTCTAAACTTAGGATCATCTGGTGAACCTTCTATTGCTTCAACTTCATTTTGACCGTGATTTCCACCATTGAAAGCTATAATTCTGTTATTGTCTCTTTCATATACTCCTTTGAATTCCTTACCGGAACCAATTGGCCAATTCATTGGATAAGTTTTAATTCCAAGTTCATTTTCAATATCATCTAATAATTGGAATGGATCTTTAGCCTCTCTATCCATCTTATTTATAAATGTGAAAATTGGCATTTCTCTTAAAGAAGCAACGTGGAATAACTTTCTTGTTTGATCTTCTATACCCTTAGCAGCATCTACAACCATAACTGCTGAGTCTGCAGCCATAAGAGTTCTATATGTATCTTCTGAGAAGTCTTGGTGACCTGGAGTATCTAATATGTTAATACAGTGATTATTATAGTTAAATTGCATAACTGAAGAAGTAACTGAGATACCTCTTTGCTTTTCGATTTCCATCCAGTCAGAAACTGCATGCTTAGATGCCTTTCTGGCTTTAACAGAACCTGCAAGTCTAATAGCTCCTCCATATAATAAAAACTTTTCTGTAAGTGTAGTTTTACCTGCATCAGGGTGAGATATAATTGCAAAGGTTCTTCTTTTCTCTATTTCTTTTATATAATCAGCCAACGCTAAATCCTCCTAAATTTTATATATCATTATTTTAAAATGATAAAACCTATATAGCTTTATTTAAAATTTATAACTTCATTTATATATACTTATACTACTTCATTATTAACTAAATTATTATATCATATGAAATATATTATGTACACTTTATGCAGTATATTTACTTGAGCCTGTCCTTTATTAATGCCAGATAAACTAATCTGTTAAATAAGATTAATTATAAAAACAAAAAGTAAATAGTAACAAAAATTTAATTATTTGTTTAGATTAAATTTATATTTTCATAACATTTTTGTCACTTTTTTACTATATAATGATTTAATGGAACATAAACTAAATCATATTATATTAGTTTCTGTTAGTTTCAAAACTTTTAGATGAAATTATAAGTTTTGTTAACAAATTTTATTTTTATATTAAATTTTTAATTATTAGGGAGGAAAAAAATTATGTTTAAAAGAGCAACCAAAATTACATCTTTATTAGTGGCAGCTGCTTCAGTTATGTCTTTAGTTCCTGCATATGCTGCAGATGTAAAGAAAATTGATTCAGATGATGGCACTGTATATAATGCAGTAGCTTACAAAGATGGTAAGTTCTTTGTGGATGGAGAAATTAATGATGACGAAGAAGCTTATTATGTATCTAATGGAAAGTTTAATAAATTAGAAGATGTAGATTCAGGAGACGATGCTGATTTATTCGGAGAAAAATATCTTGATATAGACGATGGTGATTACACTGTAGACTTAGATAAAGGTAGTGTAACTGATGATGATACCAAAGGTGATATAGCCGACGATGCTGCCGGAGATTTAAGAAAAAAAATTAAGGACGATACTGATGACAGATATGATGAAGACTTTGCAAAAAACATGATAGACGAAAATAAAGATGATACTGAAGATTTAACTAAATTAAATATACTTCCAGGCGCTAAATATAAATCTCCTTGGTATTATACACAGTATAAAGCAGCAGATAAGGCTGTGAATGATAATGTTAATGGATTAAAAGGAACAGATGCATCAAAACAATTTTTTAATGTTTATACTGACACAAAAGGTGGCTACATTGATGCTGACTATAACTTAGGAAAAGTTAAGGTTACAACCACTGCTAGTGGTGCATCACCTAAAACAGAAACAATAGAAAATACTAATGATAAATACGATGCTGCTGGTAAGGATGATGCACTAACTGCAAGTGTTTCCCAAGATAAAATATTGACACAAGATGATGATTATATTTATAGACTTGCAACTATAAAAGTAAATGTAACTACTGGTGCTGGTGTTACTGCTAGAATAAGTGAAATAAATGGTGTTGAACTTAACCCAACAAACCCAAACGACAAACCACAAATATTTAAAGTTGAAAATGATGGAAGAACTGTATCATTCAAGGCTATTCAAAAAATATCCAAGGCTCAAGACTCTGATGATGTTGATGGAGCTAAATATGCAAAAACTGTAACTACTTATGCACTTTCTGATGAAGATGGTAAAAACCTAGATGCTAAAGACTTATTCCTAAATACTGATGGCACTATCAATGAAGATACTAAATTTACTGTAGCTAACGGAAAACTTATAGCCTACAATACAGAAATGAATGAGTATAAAAAAGTTGTTGTCAGAGCATATTCATTAAAAACAAAAGGTGGATACTACTACGCCGACGAAGAAGATGAAAGTAAAGAAGATTGTGAAGTAAGTTCTCAAGATGATAAGACATCAGCTGTTCAAACAGACGTTGATGGAAACCTATGGAGATTAGATGGTGGATATATCTATAAATTTGATAATACAGATGATTGGGACAAAGTTTACAAAGTCGATGGATCTTTTGATGAGCTTTCAGTCTATGATAAAGACAATATAGCTGCTTGGAGTGAAGATGATGATGTTTATTCATTAATAGGAGGAAAATCTTCTGATGATAATAACACTAATCCTCCAACTACAACTGCAGGATGGGTACAAGCTGCTGATGGAACTTGGACTTATAATAAAGAAGATGGAACTAAGGCTACTGGCTGGTTAAACTTAAATGGAGTTTGGTATTATTTAAACACTGATGGTGTTATGGCTACTGGTTGGTTAAACTTAAATGGAGTTTGGTATTACTTAAATCCATCAGGAGCTATGGCTACTAGCTGGTTAAACTTAAATGGAACTTGGTACTATTTAAATTCATCAGGAGCTATGGCTACTGGTTGGTTAAATGATAATGGAACTTGGTATTATTTAAATTCATCAGGGGCTATGTTATATAACACAACTGTTGATGGTTATGTATTAGGCTCTAATGGAGCTTGGATTAGATAGTTTTAATCTAATTATTCCTTTATAAAAGGACAAGGTTTTCTATACTGTCGTTTATATACATCCTTATCTAAACGATGGTATAGCTTACCTTGTTATTTTTTATGCTATAAACAATAATATTTCTATATCTAAATTGATCCCTAACTGCATATATTTCATACTTCTCTAATTTTTCTATTCCTATATAACACTATTTTCACCTTAAATTCTTTATTGATCTCAGAACTTCATAACCTATTCTATATTTCTAATTAATTATCATTTATAAACTCACACTAGATTTTATATACAGATATCACGTCAAGCCAAAGTAAAAGTTACCTAATAATACTTAAAGGAATGTATATTATATTAAAATACGAATCATCATTACCCTTAATTTTCTTATAATTTTGATATTTTTCCAAAAAGAGTACCAAAATTTTCACATATATTTTGTATAATATAGCGAAAAAGTTAAATATCACTTTTAATTTCGAAAAAATAAAAAAATATTTAAATAAAATATTATATAAAATGGAGGATAAATTATGCTAAAAAGATTAACTAATGCAACATCACTACTAGTAGCTGCAGCTGCTATTATTTCAATAGTGCCTGCTCATGCGGCTGATTATAAAAAAATCGACTCACAAGAAGGTACTATATACAGCGCAACAGCATACAAAGATGGTAAATTTTATATTGATGGAGAAATTAATAACAAGGATGAAGCTGCTTACTACTTAGCAAACGGTAAATACAATAATCTATCAGATATTGATAGTGGATCCTCTTCTGAAATCTACGGTTCTAAATATGTGAACGTAGAAAATGGTGATTATTTCATTAATTTAGATAACGGTTCTGTAACTGATGAATCTATAAAAGAAAATGCAGAAGATGATGCCGCTTCAACCCTAAGAAAGAATCTGAAAAAAGATAACGATGGAAGATTCAATAAAGCTGAAGCCGAAACAATCCAAAAATTAACGAATGCAGAGCTTCCAGGGAATAAATTTTCAGATCCATGGTATAAATTTGAATATTCAAAAGACAATTCAACAAATGGGGCAATTACTAAATTAAATGTATATACTGATACTCAAGGGAACTACATTGATGCTGATTATAATTTAGGATCACTAAAAGTAACTACAGTTGCATCTTCATCTACATCCAAAACAATAACTGTAGCTAACACAGACGATACTTATGATGCTGATGGCACTAATTCTATTACAGGAAAAGATAAAATATCAGCAAGCGTTGATACTTCTACAGGAAAAATCATTGGACAAGATAGTAGCTATATTTATAGAACAGCCAAAATTACTGTGAATGCTGCTAATGGAGCTAAAATAACTAAAATAAATGGAATGGATGTTACTGTTGATAACGGGCATACATTTACTGTAAACAATAGCACATTGGGTTCTGGCACTAGTACAGTAAGTTTCAATGTAATTCAAAAGATATCAAAATCACAAGCTTCAGGTAACATTGATGGAGCTAAGTACGCTAAATCAGTAACAACTTATGTTATTTCTGATAAGGACGGAAAAAATGAGTCTTTTTCCTATGATAAGTATACTATTGCTAACGGGAAATTAGTCGGATATACAGCTAATAGTTCAAATTTAAAAGTTAGAACAGCAACATTAACGTCAAAAAATGGATATTATTATGTTGATTTAGCTGATGAATCAAGTGAAGATGTTAAAGTAAATGGTTCTAAAAGTGCTGTTGATACAGATGTAAGCGGAAACCTTTGGAGATTAGACGCCGGATATATCTATAAGTGGGATAATAATGAAGACTGGACAAAAGTGTATAAGGTAGATGGTTCTTTTGATCAAATGTCAGTTTACGATGATAATAATATCGTAACTTGGAATAAGAATAATGAAGTTTATTCGGTAATAGGTGGAAAAGAGACAATTCCAACAACCCCAGCTGAACCAACAACTCCTGTAGTAAACAAAGGATGGGTTAAGACTGATGCAGGATGGACTTTCTACAACACTAATGGAACTCAATTAAAAGGACAATGGGTTAATGATTCCGGAACTTGGTACTATATTAAAGCAGATGGTATCATGGCTACTGGCTGGCTCAAAGATGGATCAACTTGGTATTTCTTAACTGGGTCAGGTGCCATGAAAACTGGCTGGTTGAATGATAATGGAACTTGGTATTACTTACAATCATCAGGTGCTATAAAGACTGGTTGGTTAAATGATAATGGAACTTGGTACTATCTAAGCGCATCAGGTTCAATGTTATCTAACACAATTGTTGATGGATATAAATTAAATGCTTCAGGCGCTTGGATTAGATAGAGGATATCTTAATAATTGGGCTATATCAAAATCTATTTGGTATAGCTCTTCTTTCATTCGATATTCAGATCTTATTTATAAAATCAACCTCCTTAAGATTTTCTTAAGACACGTTAAGAAAATCTTAAGAAAATTTACCACTTAAAAAAGTACCAAGTACTGTTTAAAGAGTTGTATATTATAGTGAATGACAAAATCTTACCTGTATATTAATAATATTACATTTAATTGATTATTCATTCATAACTATTAGCTAAATATTTTAATTAGCTTAAATACTATTAAATTTTATTTTCATAAGAGGAGGACAATATTATGATAAGAGGAATGGGAAAGGTAACATCACTATTAGTAGCAGCAGCAACAGTTGCTTCATTAGTACCTTTTAGTGGCGTTAATGCTGCTGAGATAAAAAGAATTAGCGCTGATGATGGGACTATCTATAATGCAATAGCATATAAGGATGGTAGAGCTTATATTGATGGGGAAATCAATGATGATGAAGAAGCTTACTATTTAGCTAACGGTAAATTTAATAAATTGGAAGATGTTGATTCAGGAGATGACGCAGTTCTATTTGGAGAAAAATATTTAGATATATCAGACGGAGACTACACTGTTGATTTAGATAAGGGTACTGTAACTGATGACGACATTAAAGGTGATACCGAAGATGATGCAGCTGCTGCTTTAAGAAAAAAAATAAAAGATGATACAGATGATAGATATAACGAAACTGAAGCAAATACTATTAAAGATTCAAATCATGGTGACCTATTCGATTTAATTCCAGGAGCAAAGTATAATAAAGTTTGGTATTATACACAATATAAAGCCGCTCAAAAATCTATAGATAAAAATGTTAATGGATTAAATGGATTGGATGCAGCCCATCAAATATTTAATGTATTTACTGACGAAAAAGGTAATTACATTGATGCGGACTATAACTTAGGTAAAGTTAAGGTTACAACAACTGCTTCAAGTGCTTCAGGTACTACATTAACAAAGACAGATACAATAGAGAACACAAACGACGCTTACGATGCAGCTGATGGAATTATTAATGGAACTAATATTAGTGGATCTGATAAATTAAGTGCAAGTGTTGTTCAAGATAGAGTATTGGCACAAGATAAAGATTATATATATAGACTTGCAACTGTAAAGGTAACTATTACTACTGGTGCGGCTGCCACAATTAGTGAAATAAATGGTGTTAAAATTGATCCAAATAATAGCAATGATATATTTAAAGTTGAAAACAACGGACAAGTTGTATCTTTCAAAGCTATTCAAAAAATTTCAAAAACTCAAGCTTCTGGTGATGTTGATGACGCTAAATATGCTAAAACTGTAACTACTTACGCACTTTCTGATAAAGATGGTAAAAAGTTAGATGCTGAGGAATTATTTATAAATACTTCAGGTAATATAGTTACTACAACTAACTATACTGTAGCTGGAGGAAAACTTATAGCTTACAATTCTGAAATTAATAATAATGATAAAGTTACTGTTAGAGCTTATACATTAAAATCAAGCAGCGGATTCTATTACGCTGATGAGGAAGATCAAAGCAAAGAAGATTGTGAAAACAGCAAAAACCAAGGTGCTGCTGTTCAAACAGATGTTGACGGAAATCTTTGGAGATTAGATGGTGGATATATCTACAAATTTGATAATACTGATGATTGGGACAAAGTATACAGAGTAGACGGATCATTTGATGAATTCTCAGTTTATGATAAAGATAATATCGTTGCTTGGAGCCAAGACGATGATGTATATTCAATAATTGGTGGAAAACAGTCTAATAGTGATCCTGATGATACTCCAGTAGTAAAAACAGGATGGGTGCAAGCTACTGATGGAACTTGGACTTATAATAAAGAAGATGGAACTAAAGCTACTGGTTGGTTAAACCTAAACGGAACTTGGTACTATTTAAAAGCTGATGGTGTTATGGCTACTGGCTGGTTAAACTTAAATGGAACTTGGTACTACTTGAATTCGTCAGGTGCTATGGCTACTGGTTGGTTGAATTTAAATGGAACTTGGTACTATTTAAATCAATCGGGTGCTATGGCTACTGGCTGGGCTAACGTTAATGGTACTTGGTATTTCTTAAACGGTTCTGGTGCTATGCAAACTGGCTGGTTAAATGATAATGGAACTTGGTACTATCTATATTCAAATGGTGCTATGGCCGCTAATACAGTAATTAACGGATATAGATTATCTGCAAGCGGTGCTTGGGTATAAATTATCAGATATAAACTATACGCTTAATAATATACGTAATATATTAACCTAAATAATATGCTCTTTTAAACCTCTCCTAGGTTTACTATAACAAGGCTGTCTCAAAAGAAATAGATACTTTTGGAGACAGCCTTACATTTTAATATAACAGGATTCAAATTCTAAATCTAATATAATTTCGTTTACATAAAAGTAAATATAATCTTTAAATTATTGATCATAGTTATTTTGGAGGTTACCCTAAATTATAATTTCCTAATATTAAAAACTTTTATAATAATGTATTTAAAAGTTCAACTTCATTCGTAATTATACTATCTACTCCAACCATTATCACCTTTTTCATATCAACTAAACTATTAACCGTATATGGATTTACTTTTATTCCTGCATCTTTAATTTCTTTAATATATTCTTCGTTTAATATACTTGAAAAATGAGGATGATAACAATCAACAGAAATGGCTTTCAAATATTTAGGTACATTAACTAGTATAGTTTCTGTCAGAGCACCTAAAGTGATCTTTTTGTTATTCTCAAGTTTTCTTACTTTTACTAAACTAGTATGATTAAAGCTTGATATTATAACCTTATCTCTTAAATTATATTCATCAATCATAGACAAAACTTTTTTCTCTAGACCTTTATATTCTATGACACTATTCTTAAGTTCCAAATTTAATACTTTCAAATCAGAGTCTGCAACAAGCTCTAATAGTTCTCGCAGAGTTGGTATTTCCTCTCCACCTCTGTTTTGAAAATATTCTACTTCTTCCATAGTATATTTACCAACCTTATAGCTACCGACTTGTTTACCTTCCTCATAGTTTCTTTCTGTTGTCATATTTAACTTTAAATGTGCCATTTCCTGCAAAGAATCATTCTTTAAAAGTTGAATTTCCGGTACACTTTTAGTTCTAAATATCTTTAGTTCATCTAGAGTATAATCTTTAACAAAGCCATGTCCATTTGTAGTTCTATCTAAAGTCTCATCATGAAGTATAATTGGAACTCCATCCTTAGAAAGCTGAACATCTGCCTCTATTCCATCAGCATTATACTCAATCGCTTTTTTAAATGCCAACATTGTATTCTCATCAAACTTTCCACTATAACCTCTATGCGCAATATTTAAAATCTTCAAGTTATTCCCCCCTTGTTAAAATATAATTTATCTTACACAATTCCCCTAATATACATATCTTACACTAAACATAACTATATTACCATAATGAATATTAGTTTCATGATTCTTAATTAAAAATAATTTATAATAACACACTCTATATTTATTATATTTTAAATATATTTATAGTTTAATTTCTGCATTTTATTCTGATTAAATACTTAGATAAGTAGAATTTTAAATGTAAAAAATACCTGCCAAGAATAAGTTTGTTCCAAGCATATTCTTGTGCAGGTTTATACATACTTTTTATTGACCACTTATTTTTATTTCTTTAGTTCCTATAACTCCTGAGCCATCAGTTGCAACTGCTTTTACAATAACTTTTCCATTTGATATCGCTGTTAGCTTACCAGTATCACTTATTGTTGCTGATCCATCCTCGTTTACAACTAGCCACTTTACTTTTTGATTATCCGAATTAGTAGGATATACCTTTTTACTCATTTGTAAACTTCCACCCTTAGTAGTTATTGAACTTATCTCTGTAGTTCCAGAAATAGGTCCTAAAACTACTATATTTTCTACTTTTGTAGTAGTTTCACCACCTGTGTCTTCATTTTTCTTCCACTGAGCATATAATGTGATATCTTTAGTTATTTTTATTCTATCATCATACTCGTAGCTTGAACCATCACCATCACTTTTTGTATTCCATTCAATGAAAGTATACCCATTCTTAACTGGTTTATACAAAGTAAGCATTGTATCTTCATCAACAGTTTTTGTCCTAAGTAACTCATCATCATCGTCCTCAGCCTCAGGATCTTTAAACTTAACTTTATATTGTTTTTTTACTTCCTTTGAAGGGTCTGTAGGAATATCCTTTGACATTTTTGAGTCCTCATCAATTATTTGATTTGGTACATATGGAAGTGTATTATTTCCATAATAATCAAAACTTTTAGTCGGTATTGGATAATCACTTCCTATACAAGCCCCACTATCATCAAGGTTATAGATCCTTCCATTTATAATAGAAGTTCCCTTCTGCATTGCACCGTTTTCTGAAAATATATAAATCTTTCCTTCTATTTGAATTACACCTGTTTGCATTACTCCACTTAGATCAGTATAATACCACTCTCCGTTGTCAAGAATCCATCCAGTTCTCATTAATCCATAAGAATCAAAGTAATACCAAATTCCGTTTATTTGCTTCCATCCTCCATTAGCATAACCATATATATCTGCATAACTCCAACTCCCATCATAGTTTTCAATCCATGCAGCTAAAGACTTTACTGGAGCTACAGTAATTAATGATGAAATAGCAAGACTTACTGCAATAGATTTCCTTAAATATTCATACTTCACAATTAAGTTCTCCCCCTTATCTTTCCTAATTATTTGGTCAAGTCATAAAACTACAACTTGACCATTTTTCCTTTAGTATTTTATACACTCTTTAACTATTTGGATTTATTATTATTGTTTTTGTAACTGATATTCCTGATCCATCATCAAGAGTTGCTTTTATATTAACGCTGCCTTGTTTTAAAGCTGTTAAATCTGCTGTTAAATCTCCAGTTGAATTAATAGTCGCAAGATCCGTATTTGTTCCGTCTATATTACTTATAGACCATATCACTTTTTTACCTGTTACACTAGTTGGGCTTATAACTGAAGTCAATTTCACTGTGTTTCCAACAGCTACTGTATTACTTGATTGATTTATTGTAATTCCAGATGCTGCATTTATTGTTACAACTGACTGTCCGACAATTCCAGACCCGTCTGTCGCAGCTGCGTTTACAGTAACCGTTCCATTTGATACTGCAGTTAAAATTCCATTACTATCAATTGTTGCTTTTCCTGTTACAGGCGTTACTGACCAAGTTATTGCTTTATTAACTGCATCTGTTGGCCCCACCGTTGCTAGCATTTGTAATGTACCATTTGGAATAACTATTGTAGAAATATTTCCTGTTCCTGTTACAGTTATTGTCCCTACTTTACCACTTATAGTTATAGGCAGACTTCCCACAACTTTTGATCCATCTGTTGCAGTTGCATTTACAGTAACCGTTCCATTTGATACTGCGCTTAATAGCCCATTGCTATCAACTGTTGCTTTTCCTGTTCCAGGCGTTACTGACCAAGTCACACTTTTACTAGTTGCCCCTGTTGGTTCAAAACTTGCAGTCATTTTTAATGTTCCGCCATCCGCTATTTCATTTCCACTTCCATCTGGCGCATTAACTGTAATTTTAGTAATTTTAACTTGTGGAATTACTTTTACTGTTATATATTTACTAATTCCCTTGCCATTATCTGCAGTAGCTATCACCTTAACATCTCCAGAGGATACTCCTGTTAAGACTCCCGAAGAAGTAATTGTTGCTGTTCCAGTTCCATTAGAAACAGACCAGTTCACTGATTGATATGTTGCATTATTTGGCTCTACACTAGCGCTCATCTGCAATGTTCCACCGACCACTACTTCTGGAGCTTCATCAGGACTTATTATTATGTCTGTTACATTTGTAATTTGTCCAGCTATTCTTACAGTTGCACTTCCAATTGCGGTTGTGCCATCTGCATTTACTACACTTGCTTTTACTGTAACTGTTCCATTAGTCACTCCTTTTATATTTATAGAACTTCCTACTGTTCCACCTTCAATCTTAGCACTTCCGCCATCACTTCCACTAATAACTTCCCAATTTACAGCTTCTGATGTCGTTGTAGAATAACTTGGCAATAAACTAGCTATCAATCCAAGTGTTCCATCATCTTCTGTTATTGATAAAGCCGCTCCATCTTTTGTTGCTATATTAATCTTGGTTGCAGGTATATTATTGTCTATACCACTTATAGTAACTTCTATCGTATCGCTGATACCTGATCCATCCACAGCAGTAGCTTTTACTGTTACTTTTCCATTTGACTTTGGAGTTAATTCACCGGTATTAGCATCAATTGTAGCACTTCCTGTATTATTCTCAACAGACCATATTACCGAGCCATTAGTTGCATCCTTTGGTAATACAGTTTTATCCATAGTTACCTTCCCAGTTCCTGTTACTGAATCTGGTCCATCTATAGTAATTTTAGAAACCTTAATTTTTTGACCACTTATAGTAACATCTTTAGTCGCAACTACTCCACTACCATCTAATGCTTCTGCTTGTACAGTTACTGGTGTTCCATTTGTATTTGTTACCGCCTTTAAAAGTCCAGTTGAACTATTAATTGTCGCTTTGTCTTCTCCAGACTTAATCGACCATTTTACTGATTTATTAGTTGCAGTAGTTGGAGTTATATTTAAGTTCAATTGTAATGTTCCACCATCTTCTGTAATTGCAAAATCAGTTTTAGTTGTAGTAATCTCCATATCGGTTACCAATATCTTTGTACTTTGTCCGCTTATCGTTACTGTCATACTTCCAACAACATTATTATTTGAAGTTGCTTTTACTGTAACTGTTCCATTAGATATTGCCTTTAAAAGCCCAGTTGAAGAATCAATAGATGCGCTTCCTGTATTATTTTGAACTTCCCAAGTTACAGCCTGATTAGTTGCATCTTCTGGAGACACACTTGCCTTCATTTGAAGAGTTCCTCCATCGGTTGTTATTGTTGATTCTCCTGCTTGTCCGCTTACTGTAACCTTACTTACCGGAACCACTACATCTGTGTTTGTAACTGTAACTTCTTTTGTTCCACTTACATCAGAGCCGTCCTTTGCAGTTGCCTTCACCATAACTGTACCAGCTGATACTCCAGTCAATACTCCATTGCTATCAATAGTTGCTTTTCCAGTTTCATCAGAAACAGACCATGTCACATCTGCATTAGTAACATTACTTGGTGATACTTCTGCTGTCATTGTAACTGATTTATTTACAGTAACATTTGAGTTTCCTTTTATATTAATATCTTCTACATAAACTGATGTATCTTCTTTCCATTGTGCATATAATATTATATCTTCTTCTACTTTTATACTATCATCTGCATCGTAGCTCTTTCCAGATCCATTGCTTTTAGCATTCCATCCTGCAAAAACACGTCCATCCTTAGTTGGCTTATATAAGTCAAATGACTTACCATATTTAACAGTTTTAGTTTTAAGCTCTGATCCATCTGAATCTTTAAGTAAAACTTTAAAGCTTCTTCCTTCATTTGGATTGCCATCTGATTCAGTTTTATCCTCAATAACTTCATTAAATTTCGAGTCAGTTGGAGAGGTAATTACCTTATTGTCAGTATTCTTCAATACCTGAATGCAATTTCCTGAATCATCATACTCTTTTTCTGGAGTTGGCATTTTAGTTCCAACGACTTCTCCATCAGAACCAATAGTGTAAAACTCTCCATTTATAACTGTATTATTTGTCTTTATCGCTCCGTTATCGTCAAAAATATAAACTTTTCCTGAGATATTAACAATTCCTGTTTGAATTACACCACTTGAATCTGCATAATACCACTTCTTATTATAATTAATCCACCCAGTTTTCAGTGCTCCATCATTTTGCAAGAAGTACCATGAAGAGCCTGCTTTGATCCATCCTGTTTGCATTTTCCCATTTCCATCAAAATAATATATCTGTCCGTCAATCCTCTTCCATCCTGTAACTTTTTGATTATCTTGCATATAATAAAAATTCCCTTGATAATCATTTACCCATTCGGCTGAAGCCCTTAATGGAATTAGAGTGAATAATGTCATAGAAACGGTAATTGCTGAAATTATTTTATTTATAAACTTCCATTTCATCAAATCTACCCCTATCTTATATTTTTCATAGTACCTTATATTAAAAAGTACTTTTGTCTTACCATAATTCAAACAACTATTAGAATAAAATTTAGCAGAGATAATATGTACTTTTGAACAATTGAATTCTTATCACACAATTATCCAAATAATATTCCTAAATTTATCTTATTACTCTATTTATTATCGAAGCTTTTTTGAATAACTATATAGATATAATACCATTTTACATTAAATATCCCATATTGAGTATAATTTAAAAATCTAAGGAGGAAAGTTGCCGTCTTCCCCCTTAGATTTAATTCATGACTTCAATTAATATAAGGTTCCATCTGAACCAAAGACATATTTTGTTCCATCTATATATCTTGATCCTGTTACCATTTCTCCATTAATATTAAAATAATAATTTTTACCATCAATAACTACCCATTCATTTTTTTTCATTACACCCGTACCTTCATCTAAATAATAACAATTATTCTTAGAATAAATCCATCCTGTTTTCATTGAGCCATCATCATTTGAATAATACCAATTTCCATTAGCTCTAAACCAACCTGTCTGCATTTCTCCTGATGTATTCTTAAAATAGTACCAGTTACTACCCAAGTTAAGCCAATCACTAGCTGCCTGTCCATTATCTTTTAAATAATACCATTTTTCATTAGACGATTTCCAAATTGAAGTTGACATTGATCCATCATTATTAAAATAATACCAGTACTCATCAACTTTAAACCAGTCCTTTACCATCTTACCATCAGCTTTTAAGTAATAATATTTACCATTATAATTGACCCACTCCATCTTTTTAACGGCTCCATCTTCACCAACATAATACCAATCATCACCATCTTGTACCCATTGGTTAAACAGTTCACAGCCCTTTTTCTTATCGAAGTAACACTTCTTACCATCTACAATCTGCCAACCTGTTTCCATGGCCCCATCAATTCTATTAAAATAATATATTTTTCCATTTATCTTTTGTACACCTTTTAAACTAACTCCATCTTTATCATAATAATATATATATCCATCATGTTTTCCCCAGCCTTTATCATTATCATACCTGTCAAACACTTTATCCCAAGCATCATCAACATCATTATTCTTATCTTTAAGAGCATCAGTAAGATCATCTAAGGAGTCATTTATGTCATTTATCCCATCACTTATTCCATCTATAGTTTTATCAAACTCATTTTTACCTTTATCTATCAAGCCGCCAATTTGAGTATTTATATCTGGAATCATATTGTATGTCCCACTTTTTATCATTCCCTTTATCTTATCCCCAACATTACCTAGATTAACTCCATCAATCATCTTATCTAATAAATTCTTTTCGTAATCTCCAACTACAACAGCATATTTATAACTTTTATTTGCTGTGATATCTCCGTTTTTAGTTAATGATAAGCTTAAAATAGAGAATTTAGTTCCATCTATATCCAACGGAAAACTTAAGCTGCCACTCAAATTAGTAACACCATTAAAATCAATAATATTTAAATCTTTATTTATTTTATCTGAATCTCCCTGTTTTGCCTTTAACATATTATAAATTGGGTTATTAATTACATATACCTTGTTGTTTACGGAATCAATAACATTGATACTCATACCATCACCAATAACTTTAGAACCATTATCTAAATTAATTACTTTTGAATAAGCCGTTGTACCTACTGCTGGATTAAATGTCAATGAAGGAACTATATCAATGCTGCTGTAAGATGCATTCCTCACATTAGCACTATAAGTATTTACGCAATATGCGCCATTTCCTACCACAGTATTAACTATTGATCCCACTAACCCCTTTACCACAAAGGCCTGAGCTATAACATCACCTGAATTATTTTTCCCAGTATACTGATATATAGGGATATTCTGAAATCTGCTCTTAATAGCACTTGGTAATGCTGCTTGTAAGTTTTTCTCCACTATAGGTTCGATTACGTTTTTAAGCGTTTCCTCTGGTATAGTACCTCCTGTAGCCGATTCTGCCTTCGATACAACTGCATTTGTTATTGGATCTTTCAAAACCTCATAAACTTGTGCTGAAATTTCATCAACTAGCGAACCCGACAGATTGTACGATAACTTGCCACATTCCTCATTGTCGATTGACTTTGCTCCTTTGCTGCTAAACATCAATTTTACTCCATTTTCTAACTGAGGGTTTATAGTTGTGTTTTCAGCCATTCCTATAAGAGTATCTCCATCAGGAACCATTGATCCTATATCAATTCCAGAAAGAGCTATGTTATTAGTTTGGGGATTTAAAATTATTTTTGAAATATCATTAGTCTCCGCTTTAACTGAAGTACTGAAAACACTATTTGGTATTGTAGCTATAATACTTGTCCCAATTAATACAAGTGCCAATATTTTATTAATTCTTCTTATCATGCCAATCGCCTCCAAAATATCTATATATATTATATCATTTATACTGATGAGTTTAAATATTCTAACAATATATAGATATTTTTAATATGCATTATATGATATAAAATTCATTAGCCAAATAGCTCTAATTACATAATTAATGATATAACTATGTTTACGAATTTAGTTATAAATATCCGCATAAAAATAACCATATCGTGATATAAAAATTATATCTTTGATATAGTTATTCTAAAACTCTTTAATTAATTTATTCTTTAAATATTTATTATTATTTTAATTTAAATTTTTGTACTAATTCAGTTAAATGCATTGCTATCTGAGCTTGCTGAGTTGCTGCATTGGCTACTTGCGATATAGCTGATGAACTAGTTTCTATTTCTGATTGTATTTTCTCGCTATTAACAGAAGATTTTTGAACATCTGCAGCTGTACTTTGAAGTGCTTCATTTATCTGCTCAACTGTAGCTTCAACCTCTTGAGCCATTGATACTAGTTCCTCTGACATTGAGCTTACAAAGTCTCCATCATTGCTATACTTTTCTCCGATCTTAGCATAATCCTGTAACTGCTTATCAACTTCACTCGACATAAAGTTAAGTATATCATTGCTGTTATCTGAAAGATTTTTAACTGCGTCCTGTATCTTAGATATTGTATCTTGAATTGTAAAAACAGTTTGGGAAGATTCCTCTGCAAGTTTTCTAATTTCTTCTGCTACAACTGCAAATCCTTTTCCTGATTCTCCTGCTCTAGCCGCTTCTATTGCTGCATTTAATGCCAAAAGATTAGTTTGCTCCGCAATATCAGCTATAGCCCCAGCCATAACTTTAACTTCCTCAACAACTCTTGCATCTTCAATTGCCTTTATTATATCTTTTTCTTTTTGTTCTCTTATTTGTGTTGTATTTGCAATAGCAATTTTACTATCTTCCTTGACCTTTTCAGCTCTTCTTTTAATCTTTTCAGCATTTGTACTTCCATCGGCTGCTTTATTTGCCAAACTTTCCATACTAGAATTAACTTCTTCAATAGAAGCAGCAATCTCTTCTGCCGTTGCACTTGTTTCCGTCATTGTAACATTTATATTTTTGGATGAATTATCAACTTCATCAAGCTTGGCTGATACTTCTTCTACATTCGCAGATAATTCCTGACTTAACCCACTCATGTTACAAGCTTCATTTAAAATAGTTGAAATAAGATTTTTTACATTCTCCTGAGCAATATTCAGTTCCCTTGCAGTAGCTCCAATTTCATCATATTTAGTTATTTCAACACCTTCTGAAAAATCATAGCTTGCCAACTTCATAGCAAATTTCTGAAGAGTATTTAGTCTTGAAATTATATTTTTATGCATATAAAACCCAGCAAAAATTGCTGCAATTATACTTATGATACATACCACTACAGTTGTCGTAATATCTCTTGCCAATGTATCTCCATTAGCAATACCATTTTTTATATCACTAAGCTGCTTAAAATTCACTATTCCTGATATAAATACCAAAATAGACATAATTACATACGAAACTTGAAGTTTAACCTTTAGTGATACATTTTTTTTCTCTTTATTCATTTTGTCTCCTCCTATATGTACCTTTCAATCTAATTGCATTCATTTATAAAATATTTTAATAAATGTATTCATATTTATAGATGGTGATTGACTATCCTACACAATTTTATGATATCATTATTTTTTCCTACATTCAACTAATACAAACATAACTCTACAATTATAACATTATTTGGACATATATATAAATTTTAGCTTATCCTTTGTACAAAAATAAAAGTGATATCCTATCATAAGATATCACTTCTATTCTTAATTATGCATTATTCAAATTTATCCATTGCCCGTCAAGGAAAAGCATTCCAGTCTTCATAACTCCACCCGCATCGAAGTAATAATTCTTTCCATTTATATTCTTCCATCCAGTTATCATTATTCCACTATCATCTAAATAGTACCATGACTTTCCATTATATAACCATCCTGTCCTCATACTACCATCATCATTCAAGTAGTACTTATTTCTATCATAGGTCACCCAACCTTTTTGCATTACCCCATGATCATCCATAAGGTACCATTTACCCTTATATTGTGCCCAAGCTGTTTGCATTTCTCCAAAGTTATTAAAGTAATACCATTTTCCATCGTAAGTAGCCCATGTATTAACCCTCATAGCTCCATTAGCTTCAAGGTAATACCAATATCCTTTGTCATAAAACCAACCTGTTTGCATAATACCATCTTTATTTAAATAGTACCAATTACCAGAATCCTGTATCCATCCAGTTTGCATATACCCGTTTATGTCTAGGAAATACCATTGATTGTCATACTTAACCCACTGATTTTTAATTTGCATACCAGCTGCATTATAGAATGTCCAATTTCCTCCAACAAGTACCCACTGGTTAGTTCCTTCTATATCTCCTCTAATTACACTTAGCTTATAAGTAGTCGTTGTTTTTCCATCTTCAGCAGTTACTTCAACAACTACAAGATTTGCTCCTATATCAAGTTTTATGTAATCAGATTGTCCATTAGTATACTCTTTACCATTTATCTTAATCTTTGCTTTGTCATTTTGTGAAGTATACATAACTCTTACTTTTTCAATATTTCTAGCAACTTTAACACTGTATAGATAAGTCTCAGGATCAAATTTTGGTGACATTGTTCCGTCTGTTACAGAAAGACTCGCTAAATTCACATTGTCTTTTGGATATCTTCTTGTAATATTTAATACATATGTATTGCTATTTCCTTTAGAATCTGTAACTTTTACATTTATAGTATTTCCACCTTCATCCAAGCTTATATAAGGTGAAGTTGCGCCGCTAGGTACTTTCTTTCCATTAACCGTAATTGTCGCATTAACATCCTCTGCTGTTGGAGTAACCCCTATTGATGTAACACTATTATCGACGGTTCCTGAATATTCATATATTCCTTTATTAAAAGCAGGAGTTAGAGTTCCTGATGTCAGTGTCAACCCAGTAAGCTGAGAACTTCTAAATAAAGCTGTACGGGTAACTTTAATATTATATGTACTTGTATCACCATCCTTAGTTGTAAGGATAACTTCAACATCATTTTCTCCTTCATCTAGCTTTATGCTTTGGCTCTTACTTCCACTTTTTACAGTCACACCATTGACTTTAATAGTAGATGAATTATCTACAGCTATTGGTGTAAATGCAATTGTTGTTTGAGTAGTTGGTACTTGAACTGTATAGTCATACGTATTTGAATTGAATGCTGGAGATAAAGTACCTGCTGACGGCACTAATGACTGTAATTTTGCCTCTCCTTTTTTAGTTATAATCAACTTATATTGTCTAGAGATATTTTGGGTTGTCACACCTATACTTATAACATTATCTCCACCAGTTAAGTTTACAGTCGCCTCTGCAGCACTACTACCGCCATTAATAGAAAAATTCATTGGCGTATTATTATTGTCAAACAACTGAACTTTCGCCATTTTAACATCAGAATTTATATCAGAAATATGATAGTTTCCATTTGCATCTGTTTGTGTAAAAAATAAATTATAAGTTATTTTACCATCTAATGTAACCCTTAAACTTTGAAATGAAAGAGAAGAATCCGCTTCGAATTTCATTCTTATCGGATAGGTAACTTGTTTTCCTGAGCTATCTTTCATAACCACCGTAAGTGTAAAATCGCTATAATCAGTTATTGTATTTACTACATAATCATTTCCTCCACTTGAGTTTGCTACTGGCTTAACATTCATAAAACTTGAGCTACTTTGGACACTTACAATAGAATAACCAGAATCAGCTACCAAAGTGAAATTTTGACCTATTGGAAGAAACTCACATACATATCCATCTTTCTCGTTTCCATCAATATTTTTAGTTTTTCCGTTCACATCTCCTATGTGAAATTGCAGACCTTTTATTTGAGTTTCATCAGTTGCACTAGCTTTCTGCAAATTTACTGTCTGCATAAGTGTAAAAAATACAGTAAAAATTAATAAATAAGAAGTAATCTTATTAAGATTGATTTTTTTTGCACTCATTAGTATGTCCTCCCATCTTATGTTTACGAAATTTATTATCATCCATTTCTAATGTATTTAAACACCAGAAACAGCATATTCAAGTTCATAAAGTATATAATCTATTACTATATTTATTATCGAATTTTCCTAAAGTTTCTTTAACTAAATAAACATAGATATGTTGCCTTTATTCGTACTTATTTCCTCTATAATATACAAATTTCCTTGGAAATATTGGTTCCTTTTTGACTTTTATTCTAATATGTTCTGTATTTCCTACTATAATGTTACACAAAACTTGCTTTTTTCAAATAATTAAAAGTCAGATTTAGATATGGTAATTACCCAAAATTCACGGAACCATCATTATTAAAATTATATATATATCCATCAATTTCTGCAGGACTAGTCCTCATAGCACCATCCTCATTAAAATAGTAGTACTTGTCATCTTTATAAAGCCATCCACACCTCATATTACCCGCGTAATTCAAATAATACCAGTTATTTTTCCAATATACCCATTCTCCAGCTTTCATGCTGCCATCAGCATTTAGAAAATACCATTGATTATTTTCATTTACCCATCCAGTATTCATGGCGCCCGATTGATCTAGATAATACCACTGTTTTCCATAATATATCCACCCTGTTCTCATACTACCGTTACGCTCCATGAAATACCAAGTTCCATTACTGGTTATCCATCCTGTTGCCATCGTGCCATCGTCTTTCAAGAAATACCACTTATCATTATCTTTAATCCAACCAGTTT